>CAITEM010000271.1 GCA_903891395.1 uncultured Hyphomicrobiales bacterium
ACACTGGACAACAAGCCATAAAAAAACCCGGCCTGAACAAAGGTTCGGCCGGGATCACATGTGTCCCCGGCCTGTTTAGCGAGTTGTTTAACGTGGCTGCAAGCCGGCCGGCTCAAATGACCACGACCAAAGACTTAGTCCCGGCGGCCGTTTCCGTCAAGACAAGCCGTCCGCCGACACAAGCCCGGACGGCCGGTAACCCTCCGAAAGCGCCATGTTTTCTTTGATTTCACCCCCCGGCCCTCCTATCAATGCCGCCATGACGACACCCAAGACCACTTCGGACGCACCCGCATTGGGCGATCTGCGCAAGGAGATCGACCGGATCGATGAATCCATGCATCGCCTCCTGATGGAGCGCGGCGACATCATCGACCGCCTCATCGCGGTCAAGAAAAGCCAGGAGACCGGTTCCGCGTTCCGTCCGATGCGCGAGGCCGACATGATGCGTCGGCTGGTGCAGCGGCATAAAGGGATTCTGCCGCTGGACACCGTCGAGAGCATCTGGCGCGTCATCATCTCGACTTTCACGTATGTGCAATCGCCGTTTTCGGTGCACGCCGATCTGTCCGCCGGCGACGCGCTGATGCGCGACTCCGCGCGCTTCCATTTCGGCTTCACGGTGCCGTTCATTCCGCATATGGGCGCGGCCGGCGTTGTCGAAGCGGTCTCGACCTCGAAAGGCGACCTCGGCCTGGTGGCAGCCGCCTCCGTCGCCGGCGACGGCGCCTGGTGGAACGCGCTCGAATTCGACGCCGCGCCCAAGATCATCGCCCGCCTGCCTTTCGTCGAGCGCGCCGACCATCCGGCCGCCCTGCCGGTGTTCGTGATTTCGCGGGTCGCCGCCGACGCCATGGCGACCGAAGCCGCGGTGTGGAGCATCCGCGTGTCCGGCTGGGGCTCAGGTCCGGCGGAGGCGTTGTCGATGCTGGCCGATTTCGTCGCTGTGCCGGACCGCGCCTTCGATGGCGCCGCGCTTTTGGTAACCTTGCCGCACGGCGTCAGCCTGGACACGATCAGCGCCGCCTTGGTTAAGGCGGGCGCCACGGTACGCTCGTCGGCCCTCGTCGGCAGCCACGCAACCCGCTATACGGTTGCCGCCAAGTAAGCCTGATACCGGAAACTGCCTATGACGAACCGTCCGCAACCGCGCCCCGGCGTGCTCGACATCGCCCCCTATATTCCGGGCAAGAGCACCGCGCCCGGCATCGACAAGATTTTCAAACTGTCCTCCAACGAAACGCCGTTGGGGCCGGGCGAGAATGCTATCGCCGCCTACAAGAAGGCCGGCGAACATCTCGAGGATTATCCGGAAGGCTCGTCGCTGGCGTTGCGTGAAGCCATCGGGGGCGTGTTCGGCCTCGATCCGGCGCGCATCGTCTGCGGCGCGGGCTCCGACGATCTGCTCAATCTGATCGCGCGCGCCTATCTCACCGACGGCGATGAAGCGATCCACACCACGCACGGTTTCCTGGTCTACCCGATTGCAACATTGGGCACCGGCGCCAAGCCCGTGGTCGCGGCGGAAAAGGAATTCACCGCCGACGTCGACGCCATTCTCAAGCTGGTGACGCCGAAGACCAAGGTCGTGTTCCTGGCGAACCCGAACAACCCGACCGGCACCTACATTCCGTTCGACGAAGTCAAGCGCCTGCACAACGGGCTGCCCGGCAACGTGCTGTTGGTGCTAGACGCGGCCTATGCCGAATATGTCAGCCGCAACGACTACGAGTCCGGGATCGAACTGGTCGCCACCACCGACAACGTGGTGATGACGCGCACCTTCTCGAAAATCTACGGCCTGGCGGCACTGCGGCTCGGCTGGATGGTCGGCCCCGCGCACGTCGTCGATGCCATCAACCGCATCCGCGGCCCGTTCAACGTCAACGCGCCGGCGATCGCCGCCGGCATTGCCGCCATCGAGGACGCCGCCCATGTCGAGCGCTCGCGCCAGCATAATTCGAAGTGGCTGGCCTGGCTCACCGATGAGATCGCCAAGCTCGGCCTCAAGGTGACGCCGAGCGTGGCGAATTTCGTGCTGATCCATTTTCCTGACGTCAAAGGCCGCACCGCCGGCGACGCCAACGCTTTCCTGATGAAGCGCGGGCTCATCTTGCGTCAGGTCACGGCCTACCAGTTGCCGAATGCTCTGCGCATGACGGTCGGCAGCGAAGAAGCCAACAGGCTCGTTGTCAACGCGCTCAAGGAATTCTTGGGGAAAAAGGCGTGACCAAGCCTGCCCTCTTCAACCGCGTCGCCCTGATCGGCGTCGGGCTGATCGGCTCGTCGATCGCGCGCGCCGCCAAGGCACAGGGCGCGGCCGGTTCGATTGTCGCCACCGCACGCTCGGCGGCGACGCGCAAGCGCGTGGCCGAGTTGGGCATTGCCGATCAAGTGGTGGAAACCAACGCCGCGGCCGTCGAAGGCGCGGATCTCGTCATCATCAGCATTCCGGTCGGCGCCTGCGGCCCGGTCGCGGCGGAAATCGCGCCGCATCTGAAAGCCGGCGCCATCGTCTCCGACGTCGGCTCGGTCAAAGGCTCTGTGGTGCGCGACATGGCGCCGCATCTGCCGAAGAACGTTCACTTTGTCCCGGCCCATCCCGTCGCCGGCACCGAATATTCCGGGCCTGACGCGGGGTTCGCGGAGCTGTTCGTCAACCGCTGGTGCATTTTGACGCCGCCGGAAGGCACCGATCCGGCCGCGGTCGAGAAACTGGCCGCGTTCTGGCGTCTGCTTGGCGCCAATGTCGAGACCATGGCGCCGGACCACCACGATCTCGTGCTCGCGGTAACGAGCCATTTGCCGCATCTGATCGCCTACACCATCGTCGGCACGGCGGACGAACTGCAGACGGTGACGCGCTCCGAGGTGCTGAAGTTCTCCGCCGGCGGCTTCCGCGATTTCACGCGCATCGCCGCCTCCGACCCGACGATGTGGCGCGACATCTTTATCGCCAACAAGGACGCCGTGCTGGAAATGCTCGGCCGCTTCAACGAGGATATCTCCACGCTGACCAAAGCGATCCGCAAGGGCGACGGTGACGCGCTGTTCGAGCACTTCGCCCGCACCCGCGCCATCCGCAAAGGCATTGTCGATATCGGGCAGGATTCAGCGTCGCCCGATTTCGGCCGGCCGCACCCGGACCTGCCGCACGAGCCGATGCCGAAGCCTTACGCAAGTGATGAGAACTAGTTTCTTGTCATTCCGAGGCGCGCCGAAAGCGCGAACCCGGAATCCAGAAGCTATGGAACGGGGTTCTGGATTCCAGATAGCCTCGCTGCGCTCGGCTTCCGGAAGGACAGATTCTAAAACAGCGCCGGCGCCTTGCCGATCGGGATCGGCCCGAGCGAGATCGCGCCGTCGTCGAAGCGCAGCGGCAGCGTCACGGCGCGCTTGCCTTCGAGCGTGGTCTGCTCGCCGAGCAGATTGATGCCGGCCGAGATATTAGCGCCGACCTGCTGGCGCGCAACGCCGCCGAGGCCCGGCGCCAAGCGATCCAGCACGCCGGCAAGCTTGTCCATGCTCGGCGACTGCTGCACCATCTGCTGCGCGCCGATCGCGGCGAGGAACGGCTCCAGCCCGACGACGGTCACGCGCAATTGGCCTTCGAGCCGGCCATTGGCGTTGAGCGACAGCGTACCGTTGCCGACGGCGATGGTGTCGCCCTGCTGTACGCGGGCCTGCGTGATCTCGATGCCGCCGCCGGCAGCCTGGATTTCGCGAAACCGCTCCGTCCAGGGCTTCGGGGCAAAATCGGTCAGCCCTCGGAGCACGGCGTCGATGTCGGCATCGAGCGGGTTCGCCATGGCCTGATGCAGTTCCGGCGCGGTCGCGCCATTGAGCCGCAGCACGGCTTCGACGACGGGGTGATCGCGCACCGAGCCTTCGGCAATCCGACCATGAAGCTCGAGATGCTTGGCGCGCAGCAGCGCCACCTGACTGCCTCCACTCATGCGATCGACCGCCGGTAAATCGACAGCCAGCGAAACGCGCTCCGGCGCCGCCGGCGTGCCACTCAGGCTGGACTGCGCCAGCTTCCAGTTGACGACGATGTCCGGCGGCTGGCCCGGCGTGGCGACGGTCAGCGGGCCGTGAAATTCGCTGATCAACAGCGTCGGCTGATAAACTTGCGCCGCGACCAGAATGCCCCGGCTCTTGAGTTCGACCGGCGGCTGGCTGAACACCGCCGACGCGTCATCGCAATTCAGTTCGAAACGGAACGGATAGCCGCCGACGGTCTGCGAGCCGCAGGCATAGACGCGGCCTGACTTGGCCTCCCGCGCGCGCCAGCCTTCGATGGTGGTTTCGATCTTGCCCGCGGCGTAATACCAGAACCCGCTCCAGCCGCCGAACAGAAGGGCGACCAGAATCAGCAAGGTCACATAGCGGCCGGTGCGGCGTCGCGTGGAATAAGGTTGGGCCATCGGAATGTCTAACACCTGCCGAATGCGGCCTTTGTGAGCCGCTTGATCTAACGTTTGGGCGCCGGACCGGTTGCTTAGCGGCAATCGGGCTGATACGCGAGCGACATCCAGAGGTCCGGTACCGATGCGGTTAGTTTTCCAGAACCGATGACCAGCAAATCCGACAAAGCCAGCGAGGATCTGTGGGTCTTCGGCTACGGATCGCTGATGTGGCGACCCGGTTTCGAGTTCCTGGAGCGTCGCAACGCCCGGCTGGTCGGCGCTCACCGCGCGCTATGCGTGCTGTCTTTTGTGCATCGCGGCACGCCGGAAAAACCCGGCCTTGTGCTCGGCCTTGATCGCGGCGGCAATTGCCAGGGCATCGCCTATCGGGTGGCCAAAGCCAAACGCGCCGAGACCATCGATTACCTCCGTGCCCGCGAGCAGGTGACCATGGTCTATCGCGAGGCCTGGCGAAGGGTCTGGCTCGACCACGATCCGCAGCAGTCCATTCAGGCACTTTGCTACATGGTCGACCGCGGCCACCCGCAATATGCCGGCCGGCTGACACTGGCCGAGCAATTGCATTACTGCCGCCAGGGCCACGGCCGCTCCGGCGCATGCCGGGACTACGTGCTGGCGGCGGTCAAAGAGCTTGAGACATTGGGCGTGCGCGACGCCGATATGCGCAACCTCGGCGAGCGGCTCAAGGGCACGCACGAGCAGGCCCAATAATTAGGCCGCGGTAACTCGACGCTGCGGAGCCTGCCCCCTAGTATCCGCCGCATTGCGAGACCGTGGGGGACGTCATGCGCCGTCTAATTCTGCTTGCACTGACGCTGGGTGCCATCGCCGCAGCGCCGCGCGTTCATGCTCAGGACGCCGACCGCACGCTGTGCTTCTCGCTCAATACCGAGAATTACAAGGACAAGGAAAAGTTCATAGCCGGCGAGGACGCTTGCAGCCGCATGATCGCGACCAAAAGTTTCAAGGGCAAACCGCTGGCCGCGATGCATCGCGCGCGCGGCAGTTGGCGGCAGAAGAAGGGTGACCTCGACGCCGCGCTCGCCGACTACGCAACCGCGATCAAAATCGAACCCAAGAACGTCGAGAGCTTCGACTACCGCGCCGATGTCTACCAGCAGAAGGGCGACCTCGACCGTGCGCTGGCCGATTACGATCGCGCCTCCAAGCTCGACCCGCTATATGCCGCCGCCCATTTCAGCCGCGGCATGATCTTCGAAAAGAAGAAAGACCTCGGCAAAGCGCGCGAGGAATACAACACGGCCATCAAGCTGCCCACCAAGGACCGCATCGCGCAGTGGGCGCAGGACAATGCCCGCACCCGGCTGAAAGCGCTGGACGAAGACGGCAAGGACGAAAAGAAGTAGCCTTCAGCTGCGCGACCCCGTCTCCACACAATCCTTAGCGAGGCATTCATGTCATCGTCTTTGAAGTTCGGCGTCTTCGCCGGCGCGCTGCTTTGCGCCATCGCCACGCACGCGCAAGACCGTTTGTTCGACGCCGGCAAACCGTTGGAGATCGCCGACCAGGGCGCATTCTCCGTGCCCGGCCGCTATGTGCAGGTCGGCAAGGACACCATCATGGCCGGCCAGATGTTCGTCCAATATCAGGTGCCGAAGAACAAGACGCGGCCTTACCCCGTGGTGATGATCCACGGCGGCGGCCAGACCGGCATCAATTTCCTCGGCACGCCGGACGGCCGCCGTGGCTGGGCCGACGATTTCGTCGCGCACGGTTACGCTGTCTATGTGGTCGACCAGTCCGGTCGCGGCCGCTCCGGATTTTTCACCGATGTCTATGGCGAGACCCGCAAGTCGACTGTCGACAACGCAACGCCGCGCTTCACCGCGCCGGAAACCAAGAAGCTGTGGCCGCAGGCCGAGAAGCACACGCAATGGCCGGGCACCGGAATCCAGGGCGATGCCGCGTTCGACGAGTTCTACGCCACGCAAGTCGAGACCATCGGCAATGAGGCGATGATCGAGGAACTCAACCGCGCCGCTGTCGGCAAATTGCTCGACCGCATCGGGCCCGCGGTGCTGCTGGTACATTCGCAAGCCGGCGTCGTCGGCTGGAGCAGCGCCGACGAGCGGCCGCAACTGGTCAAAGGCATCCTTGCCATCGAGCCGAGCGGCCCGCCGATTCAGGAGAATGTCGCCAAGGGCGCGCCGGACTTCTTCGGCGACGGGCCGGTGACCAGGCCCTTCGGCGTGACGCGCGGGCCGATGGCCTATGATCCGCCGATCAAAGACGCCGCCGAGTTGAAACTGGTGCGGCAGGACAAGCCCGACGCGCCGGACCTGGCGCGCTGCTTTGCGCAGGCAGAGCCCGCGCATAAGCTTTCGCACCTCGCTGGCATCCCTATCCTGATCCTGACGTCGGAATCGTCCTACCACGCGCCCTACGATCACTGCACGGCGAAGTGGCTGGCGCAGGCCGGCGTGAAGAACGATTTCATCCACCTGATCGACCACGGCATCCGCGGCAACGGCCACATGATGATGCTGGAGAAGAACAATCTGGAGATATCGGCCTTCATCCGCGGCTGGGAGGCCGCCAACGTTCACTAAAAGAAACGAACCAAGGAGATCATCGATGTCTATCAGCCGCCGCAGTTTTCTGGCCGGCAGCGCCGCGGTCGCACTCAGCGCCGCGTCAGGTCATGCCCAGCAGCGCCGGCTGTTCGACAGCCATTGCCACATCATCGACCACCGCTTCCCGATCATCGAGAACCAGGGCTACACGCCGCCGAACTTCCCGCTTGAAGACTACCTGGCACAGACCAAACCGCTCGGCGTGGTCGCCGGCGCCGTGGTGTCGGGCTCGTTTCAGGGCAACGACCAGACTTATCTGATGGACCTGCTGCCGCGGCTGGGCCCGAACTGGGCCGGCGTCACGCAAATTCCAGACGACTATCCGGATGCCGAGATCGCGAAACTCGGCAAACTCGGCGTGCGCGCGGTGCGGTTCAACGTGTTCCGCGGCCGAATCGATAGTGTCGACGATATCGTCGCGCTGGCCACGCGCGTTCATTCGGTCGCGGGCTGGCATTCGGAAATCTACGCCGACGCCGCGGCGCTCAAACCGCACGTCGATAAACTGTCGAAGCTGCCGCAACTCAGCATCGACCATCTCGGCATGACCGAAGCCGGCTTGCCCGTGCTGCTCGACCTCGTCGCCGCCGGGTGCAAGGTAAAAGCCACGGGCTTTGGGCGCGTTAAAATGGACGTGCCCAAAACGCTGGAACTGATCGCCGCGAAAAATCCGAACGCGCTGGTATTCGGCACCGACATTCCGTCCACCCGCGCGGCGCGACCGTTCATGCCGTCCGACATCGATCTGGTGGAGAAGGTGCTGGGGCCGGAACTTGCCAAGAAGGCGTTCTGGGACAATCCGCTTGCGCTCTACAGGGTCAAAGTGGCCTGAGTTCCCTGCATCGAACGGCCGCGCTGTGCTGACGCAAGTTCGACCGCGCCGTTTAACCATAACAACACCATATTCATGTCATCCTGCTGATCGAACACATCACAGCGGATGACAATGAATTTTCATCGCCTCGCCGTCGCCGGTCTCATGCTCGCGCTGTCCGCGCCCATCGTCATCGCCGGAGAAACGGCGCCCCCGTCGAAGCCGAAACCAAAGCCGGCTCCGGTCATCGGCGGCTATCAGCTCGATCTCAAGACAAAGCTGGACTCAAATTCTGTCCCGGCACCGCCGCCGGGCACCTCAGCGCTGGCGCGCGAGCCGACGACGCCGTTTCTCGGTCTGAGCCTAACCCGGCCGCTGGGAAACTAGGCGCCGCCCCGACAGTTGACGGTCAGATCTTTTTCTTGGCCGACTTTTTGGCGGTCGTCCGCACAGGGGCTGTCTTCCGCTTCACGGCGCTGCGCTTGGCACCGGTCGCTTCAACCTCCCGCGCCCAACGCTGCGTCTTCACCGGCTTGTAACCGCCGTCTTCGGGAAGGTCGGACGCGCCCGTGAGCGCAGCCTGCGCTACATCGGCGACCGCCGCGGCGCCCGCTCTGATCGAAGCACCCATGCGTCCCAGCGCCGATTTCCGCTTTGCCATGACATTCTCCAAGGATGAACCGCGCCAGTAGAACGGTCCGGCGAGGAGAAAAGGTCCATCAGGCGGCAGAAAAATCGCACCGCCGCGACCGGCGCCCGTTATTTTGCCACGCGCAGTTGCGTCAGATTGGTCCCGATCGCGGTGAATACCGCGCCCAATCCGCTCGCGGACGTCACCAGATAGAACTTCGATGGATCGGAAAATTTATCGGGACCGCCGGCGCAGTTCGTCAGCAACGTCGAAGTCGGGTCGCCCGCGGTATTGACCTGAATCGTATACAGCGTGACCCCGGCCGTCTTGATATTGGCGCAACTACCTTTGCCGGTCGTGTCGTACATCCGGTAATCGACCGAAGTGTTCGTCGCCGAGCCATTGCCGTACCAGCGGTCCGCGGTGTTCAATCCGTCGGACATCAGAATAATGACGTCGGTGTAAGTGTAGTTGGGATCTTTCGCCGGCGCGGTGAAGGGGCCGATACCGACCAGCGAATGCCAACCCATGAGAAGACCCACGGGTTGATTGGTGCCGCCAAGAGGGTCGAGTCCATCGACCAGCGAACTCATCGCCGTCCAGTTGTAGCTCAGTCCAACGGACGCCGACGGACACTGGGTGTCCTCCCGGGCCGGATACAAGGTCGTGGCGGTGCCGGTCACCGGCGCCGTCGCGGTCTGATCGTTGCCGGCGGTCGTGCCGGGCGCCGCGATCGAACCGCGATCGGCAACACAGCCGGTCCAGGTGCTGTGGGCGTTCGCGACCCAAGTGTGTTCGTAATAGCCGTTGTTGGTTTTGCAGGTCTTGCCGCTGCCGCTGCCCGAACAGGTGCAATTGCTGTGGCCGGTACAGACGGCCGAACTGCCGCTGCTGCTGTACGTCGTACTGTTGTAGCAGCCCGGGTAATCAAAGCCGATTTTGGTTCCGTCGGTGCCGCCGGTGTCCACGCCCGGGCAGATGTAACCGGAATACGAGCCGCTCGACGGGATCGTGGTGGTGGTCGCCGCGCCATCGACCGGCGTTTTGACGCAGCCGAAGCCGGTCTTTGAACTGCTGAGCGGACAATCGTCACCCGGCCCGGTTTGCACCCACGTGCTTTTGTTGGAGGTGTTTGCCAACCAGGCGACCATAGAGGCGGGTTCGGCCGCCCATTCGCTCCAATCGATCCAACTGGCGGTGTAATTGGACGGTCCAACGTTCACGCCCCGGCTGAAGGGAATGATCGAGACATAGACGTCGCCGTCGTTGCTGGCGGCAGACTTCAACTGCGTAAGCAGATTTTTTGTCGCGGTTTTGAGTGCAGCTATCTTGCCGTCGTCGTTCATCGAACCGGTGGTGTCGAGCACGAGCGCAACGCGCAGGCGTGTCGAGCCCCAGGCCGACGTCGACGAACCGTTCACGGTGATATTGTTGTAGCCGATGATGCCGAGGAAGGCGGTCGGGACCGTCGCCGAACCGGTGACGACGACTTTCGATCCGCCCGTGGCGCTATAGCTCGCGGCAATGACGATATTCTGCGCTTCGGGCCGCGTGAACAACGCGTTGAAATAGTTGAGTGCATTGGTCTGCAAGGTGTCGCTGCTGACCGTCGCGGCGTCCTTCGCCACCATCAAGGCCGTCGAATCGAGCGCCGCCTGCATCGCGGCTTTGACGGAATTAGCGTGGCTGTAATCGACGGCGAAGCCGACGGTGCCGACGATCGGCAACATCGCGAGCGCGAAGGTGATCGCAACGTTACCGCCGCGCGCAATACCGAAAGGACGAAATTGTCGGCGCAGACATGCGATAAAATATTTCACGACAAACCCCAAACTGAAAATTGTTCAGGGTTCGGCTGTAGAATGACGGCAACAACAACTGATGAAGGCTGGAGATCAATCGACCTTAAGTTGGCTTAACCACGAAATATACCGCTCGATGAAACGAGCACGACAAGTGCCCTTCCCCGCTGCATTAAACCGCGTTTGCCATCGATGACGGCTGGATGCTTCGCGCTCGGTGAGCATCAAGCCTCTATTATATTTTCGAAATGCGGGGCGCGAACATAAACGGCGGTATGCAAATGCCGCTACTTTTTCCGCACGCCGGCCATGTCGACCATCTCCGAATAGACTGGCATGTCCTTGCGCAAACTCTCGAGTGCTTGCGCGGGCGTGCTACCGACCGAGTCGATGCCGAGATTTGAGAAAATCTTGATGACCTCCGGATCCTTCGCGACCGTCTGCAAGGCTCCCGAGAGGTGATCGATGACCTCCTGCGGCACGCCGCCAGTCACGGCATAGCCGTTCCACGCAACGTATTCGAAATCCGGGATCGTCTCCGCGACCGTCGGCACATTAGGCAATTGCGGCATGCGCTGGCGCGTCGAGACGGCGAGCGCTTTGACCAGGCCGTTCTTGACCGGCTCGACGAGGTCGGACGAGTTGCCGAAATGCATGTCCACGGTTTTCGCCAGCACCGCGGTTAGCGCCGCCTGGCCGCCGGTGAACGGCACATGGACCATGTCCAGTTTTTCGCGGCCGGCGAGGTAGGCCGTATCGAGATGATTGTTGGTCGCCGCGCCACCGCTCGCATAGGTCAATTTGCCCGGATTTGCCTTCGCAAAATCGATGAACTCACGCAGGGTCGAGTAAGGCGCATCCTTGCCGACCACCATCACCATGCCGTTCGTCCCGGTAATGCTGACCGGCACGAGGTCTTTCAATGGCACATAGTTTACTTCATGCGCCAAAGGCAGAACGGTGAACATCGTGCTGCCGATGAACAGAATGGTGTAGCCGTCCTGCGCCGCGTTCATGGCGTAGTTGACGCCCAGCGCGCCGCCCGCGCCTGGTTTGTTTTCGACGATGAAGGTCTGGTTGAAAATCTTGCCAAGCCGGTCTGCGGTAACGCGCGCCATGGTGTCGGTCACGCCGCCTGCGCCGTAGGGCACCACCACTTTCACGGTCCTGCTCGGCCACTGCTGTGCGAAGGCTGCGGGCATGGATGCCGCGAGCGTCAAACAGGCGACCGTCACCGCCAGGATTTGTCTCAAAGCCATATCAACTCCTTCGCCGGCATCGGTGCGTGCCGACTATCTTGAAGCAAGATATGGAACAGCCGTCGCGCGGCAGCACGATGGCTGAGCCGCGCGCGCTAATCGGGAATGTAGACCCAAAGATCGACGTGCAGCCGCGCCCCCGGCACCGCCTGCCAGGGAACTTCGACCGCGGAGAGCGGCAGCGGCATCCCCTCCATTGTTTCCGACCAGACTTCCAGCGTGGCCGGAAGATCGCCGAGGTCGGAATGAAATTGCTGGATGCGGACGGCGTTTTGCAGGCTGGTGCCAGCGGCGCGGCAGATTGCATCGGCCTGGCTGAGAATTTCCCGCAGCTCGCTTTTGACCGGCTGCGCAAAGAACGGTTGCGTCGTATCGGTGCGCGCTTCCGCGACGAGCGCTCCGTCGCGCACGGCCATCAGACCCGAGATGAACAACAGATCGCCGGCGCGAATTGCGGTCGTACCGCCGTTAAACAACGGAGCAACCGGCGCCACGACCTCTTTTGCCGTTGCACCATCCTTGGCGAGGGCGATCGTATTAATTTCGATGCGAAGCTCCGCCATGATGAAGCCGGGCGTTTCGGTCGCGATGATCGTCGTTGCGGGTTGAACCGGAAAGTGCTGCGCCCAGACTTGGCGAAAACCCGGGATATCGGCTTGATCGCGCAAAAAGACCTGCGCCTTGACGACGGTGTCGAGACTCGCGCCAGCGGCCTCGAGCGCCGGCTTCAGCTTTCGCTTAATAATGAAATCGGTCTCGAGCATGATCGGCGTGCCCTTCCATAATCCGTGG
>CAITEM010000272.1 GCA_903891395.1 uncultured Hyphomicrobiales bacterium
CGTTGCGCCAGACCTTCAGCACGCCGATGCCCTGGCCCTGCTCGATCGGCGCCGGAATCGGTCCGTTGTAGACGATGCGCGCCACCAGTTTGTCGCCGCCGCTCTTGGGCATCATCACACGCACCTGACTAGCGGCGACGAGCGGCACCTTGCTGTCGGCGCCGCCGAATACCTTGGCGGTGCCGATGTTCTGGCCTTCCGCGAACAAAATGCGCTGCTCGAAAGTGCGGAAGCCCCATTCCAGCAATTTCTTGCCTTCGTCGGCGCGCTCTTTGGCACTCGGCAAGCCGTTGACCACCACGACAAGGCGTAGGCCGTTCTGAACCGCCGAGCCGACCAGGCCGTAACCGGCTTCCTTGGTGAAGCCGGTTTTCATGCCGTCGGCGCCATCGACGGTGCCGAGTAGCGGATTACGGTTGGGTTGGCGAATCTTGTTCCAGGTGAAGTCGCGCTGGCCGTAGATCGGATAATATTCGGGGTACTCGCGAATGATGTGGCGGGCCAAGAGCCCGAGTTCGCGCGTGGTCACCTGCGTGCCGGGATCGGGCAAGCCGTTTGAATTGGCGAAGGTCGATTTGGTCAGGCCGATCGCACGCGCACGCTCGGTCAATTTGGCGGCGAATTCGGACTCGTTTCCGGCAATCGCTTCGGCCAGCACAATACAGGCGTCGTTGGCGGAATGAATGATGACGCCGTGCAGAAGGTCGTCGACGCTGATCTTGCTGTGCAGCGCCGCATACATGGTCGAGCCGTGCGACGGCGCGCCACCTTTGCGCCAGGCATTTTCGCTGACGACGTATTCGTCGGTCAGCTTGATGCGGCCCTCTTTCAGCTCATGGAAGACGTATTCCGTGGTCATCAGCTTGGCCAAGCTGGCGGGGAAAATCAGCTTGTCGGGGTCGCGCTCGAATAGAATGGCGCCGTTCTCGGCGTCGATCAGGATGGCGTGCGGCGCGGAGATCGGCGGCTCGTCCTTTTTGACGACGTCCTTCTTCGGCGCGTCTTTCTTGGCGGCCGCGGGTGCTTCCTTCTTTTCCGGCGCGGCATGGGCAACCGCACCGAGCCCAAGGGCGAAGGCCGTCAGCAAGGCACCGATCTGGAAGGTCCGGCCGATCATGGATGTGTTTCGCAATGGGTCCAAAAGCAGGAATTTCCCCTGCTTTGTACGTGATAATGTGGATCCAGTGAGCCGGTAATTGCGGCTCAGTAAAGGCCGCGGCCGCTCATGAAACCCGCCGGCTGATCATAGCGGGTCGGCGCATAAGCCGAAACCGTGGACGCCTCGGGCGCTGTCGCCTCTGCGGTAACCGGCGGGCTCGCGGCGGCGAATTCCGTGGTCGTCCCCCGCAGGGCAGCCTTCGCGACCGTTTTCGTGCCCATCGGCGGCGGCACTTCACGCGCAGCCTCGCCACGTCGCGGATCGACGGGCGCCTTGGCGGCGACGTCGGTCAGGGGACGGGAATCGAAGAAAGTTGGGGTAAAATCTTTGGCAGCAGCGACCTTTACGGGCGTCTGTTCATCTTCTGCATCATCGGCCGGGGGTGTTGCCTCAACTACCGTCTGGCGCACCGACGGCGTATTCAGCGCCAGCATCGTGTCGACCAGCTTGTTGTTGCCGTCGCGCAGGGTGGCCATCAATTTGCGGTCGTCGGAGCCGGCCAGCGGCGCGCGGCCCACGTAGTCCACCTTCACCTTGGCAAGCCCCCGCCCGCGGAAGCCCAGAAGCTGCGCCGTCTTGAAAGACAGGTCGATGACGCGATCGGCGGCAAAGGGGCCGCGGTCATTGACCCGCACCACGATGGACCGTTTGTTGGACATGTTGGTAACGCGCACATAGGACGGCAGCGGCAAGGTCTTATGTGCCGCAGAGATCGAATTCATGTCGTAGATTTCGCCGTTCGAGGTGAAACGGCCGTGGAAGTCGTCGCCGTACCAGGACGCCACGCCAACGGCGCTGTAATTGACGTCCTCTTCGGGGATATAGACGCGGCCGGCGACCGTATAGGGCTTGCCGACGCGATAGACGCCGCCGCCTTTCGGCACAGGCTGGCCGGGTTCGACCACGCGCGTGCTGGCGGAAACGCCGTATTTTGAATCGAGTTTACTGGAGCTTCCGGAGCAATTGGCCAGCGCCAGACAGCCGGCGCCCAGCGCGACAGCGCGCGCGAACGGGCGCGCGTAACCGCAGAATGCCCCCTTCGATCCTGTCATTCTGCTGAATCGTCCCCGATTACAAAGATTAAGCATACCCCGAGGTCAGCGTTGCGCGAAACGCTCGCCAGCGTCGTGGTAAACAATTGGTTCGGCTGCAAATCGGGCAATTGTGCGGCATGACACGATGTCGCCATAGAGGGAACTTTGGTCGAGTGCGACCGGCGGTAATCGCGCCCGGCCCGGCAGATTATTTGACCGGCTTGGCTTTGCTGAGTACCTGATCGGATGTGAGGAAGGGTGGCCGAGCGGTTTAAGGCACCGGTCTTGAAAACCGGCGTACCTGCAAGGGTACCGTGGGTTCGAATCCCACCCCTTCCGCCACTTGGCCTATTCGCGGTCCTTCGCCGCCGTTCGCCATAGGTCAGAAAAGCCCTATTAGTAATAGAAAAATTGCATTTCTTTCCCCTTTACACGTTCGCCAGCCGTCGCCATAATCCGTCATATATTTGTGGACCTAAATGTGGATCAACTGTTCGATCAAAAATTTAGGAGGATCGACGATGGCGCGGTCAATAGCGCGGCTCACGGCGCTGAAAGTCGAGAAGGCGAAAGAGCCCGGTATGTATGCCGATGGCGGCGGCCTTTACTTGCGCGTCACGCCGGAAGGCGCACGCAATTGGGTGTTGCGCTACATGCTCAATCGGAAGCCGCATTGGATGGGTCTCGGGCCGCTGGCGCTCTATGGGCTTCAGGAAGCCCGCACGAAGGCACAGGATGCGCGCCGCAAGCGCCACGAAGGAATAGACCCTATCGAGGCGCGCCGCGCTGAACGTGCGCGCCAACGGCTTGAGGTTGCAAAGGCTGTTTCCTTCAAGCAATGCGCCGAAAACTATATCGCCTCGCACAAGGCGGGATGGCGAAACGACAAACACGCGGCGCAATGGCCTGCGTCACTTGGGACTTATGCGTATCCCGTTATCGGCGGATTACCCGTGCAAGCGGTGGACACCGGCCTTGTTCTTAAGGTGCTGGAGCCGATCTGGACAAAGAAACCTGAAACTGCAAGCCGTCTGCGCGGACGGCTCGAAAGCATTTTGGATTTCGCCAAAGCGCGCGGCTATCGCGCCGGCGAAAATCCGGCGCGCTGGCGAGGACATCTCGACAAGCTATTGCCGTCGCCCTCCAAGGTGCGGACAGTCGAGCATCACGCGGCCCTGCCCTATGCCGATTTGCCGGCATTCCTAACCGCGTTGCGCGCACAGGAGGGCATAGCTGCCCGCGCCTTAGAATTTCTGATTCTGACCGCTGCCCGTACCGGCGAAGTGATCGGCGCGCGATGGAACGAAATTGATTTACTCGACA
>CAITEM010000273.1 GCA_903891395.1 uncultured Hyphomicrobiales bacterium
CGCTCTATACCGGCGAAGAATGCATTGAGCGGCAAGTTGAGTGTAAAGTCAGATCGTATGGCTCCCGGATTCGGGCCGCGTCAGCTCGTGCTCGCCCTCGATCATGCGGTGAGCTTTGCGCGCGAGGATTTCCTCGGCGGGCCGTCGAACGCGTCGGCGCTGACACTGGTCGAGCGTTGGCCGGACTGGCCGAACCGCGTCATGGCGCTCACGGGGCCGCAGGGTTCGGGCAAGAGTCATCTGGCCACGATCTGGGCCGAGACCACGGGCGCGCGCGTGCTGGCGGCGAAACTGCTGCCGGAAACCGACCTGCCGTCAGCCTTCGCGACCGGCGCGCTGGTGGTCGAGGATCTCGACCCGGCGGATCTCGACGAACGCGCGCTGTTTCATCTGATCAATCTCGCCAAGGAAGAGCACGCCTACGTCCTGTTGACGGCGCGCAGCCCCTTGGCGGGTTTCCCGGTGGCGATCCGCGACTTGGCGTCGCGCCTGCGCGCCTTGCCGAGCGTCACCCTGGCGCCGCCCGACGACGATCTGCTGCGCGCCTTGATCGTCAAGCTCGCCGCCGACCGCCAGCTCACGGTCGATGAACCGCTGGTGAATTATCTCGCCAACCGCATCGAGCGCTCGTTTGCCGCGGCCCATGCCGCCGTGGTGCGGCTCGACGAAGAGGCCATGCGTCAACACCGCCCGGTCACCCGAGCGCTGGCGGCGGAACTGTTTCGCTAAGCGCGCCATTAACTGCCGCCGGTTAGGCTGCCTTGACGGGGCAGCCAGATCGGGTGCGAACTGTCATCCCACAGACATGATCGGCGGCTAAACGATCATTTTTAGGCACTTTCGACATGGCTGATCGTTCACAAGCTATTGCTAACGTTGAGGAAATCGTTCCGGCCGCGGCGCGGCCGGACGACGGACCCCAGGTTCCTCCCTCATTGCGATCATTGCCGGAGCGATTCATCAACCGCGAGCTGTCGTGGCTGCATTTCAATCGCCGGGTGCTGGAGGAGGCCGAGAACGCCAACCATCCGGTGCTGGAGCGTGTCCGCTTCCTGTCGATCTCGGCCGCCAACCTCGACGAATTCTTCATGGTCCGCGTCGCCGGCCTTAAAGGTCAGGTGCGCGAAGGCATCACCTCCAAGAGTCCTGACGGCCTGACGCCGAGCGAACAACTGACGCAGATCGTCGAAGCGGTGTCGCGGCTCGCCAGCGATCAGCAGCAGCGCTGGCTGGAATTGCGTCCGGCGCTCGCGGAAGCCGGCGTTACACTGGTCGATGCTTCGGATTTGAAGAAGCCGGAGCGCGCGTGGCTGGAAGAGCGCTTCCTCACCCATGTGTTTCCGTTGCTGACGCCGCTTGCCATCGATCCGGCGCATCCGTTTCCGTTCATTCCCAATCTCGGTTTCTCGATGGCCCTACAATTGTCGCGCGCCAAAGACGGCCGGGCGATGAACGCACTGATCCGCATGCCGCAGAAGATCGAGCGCTTCATCCGGCTGCCGAACGCGCCGGACCAGGCCATCCGCCTGATCACGCTTGAAGACGCGACCGCATTGTTCATCGGACGCCTGTTCCCCGGTTACACCGTCAAGGGGCAGGGCGCCTTCCGAGTCATTCGCGATTCCGATCTGGAAATCGAAGAAGAGGCCGAGGATCTGGTGCGGCTGTTCGAGACGGCGCTGAAGCAGCGCCGCCGCGGTTCGGTGATCCGGCTCGAACTCAACGCCACCATGCCCAATGAATTGCGTAGTTTCGTGCAGCGCGCTTTGGCCGTGGCCGACGACGAAGTCTTCCTGGTCGATGGCGTGCTGGCGCTCAACGATCTGTCGCAACTCACCAGGGTCGACCGTCCCGACCTCGAATTCGTGCCGTACAATCCGCGCTATCCAGAGCGCATCCGCGATCATGGCGGCGATTGTTTTGCCGCCATTCGCGAAAAGGACCTGATCGTCCATCATCCTTTCGAGAGTTTCGACACCGTGGTGCAGTTCCTGCGCCAGGCCGCTGCCGATCCCGCTGTGGTGGCGATCAAGCAGAC
>CAITEM010000274.1 GCA_903891395.1 uncultured Hyphomicrobiales bacterium
GTTGGCGAGCACGGTGTTGTCGACCGGATCCCAGTTCACTTTCGACTTCTTGCGCTCGACCAGCCCCGCCTTGACGAAGTCGAGAAACATTTTCTGCTGGTGCTTGTAGTAGCTCGGATCGCAGGTCGCGACTTCGCGCGCCCAGTCGAGCGATAGCCCCATCGATTGCAACTGCTTCTTCATCGACGCGATGTTGGCGTAGGTCCATTCTTTTGGATGCACCTTGCGGTCGATGGCGGCGTTCTCCGCCGGCATGCCGAAAGCGTCCCAGCCCATCGGGTGCAGCACCGCGTTGCCCATGGCGCGTTTGAAGCGCGCGACGACGTCGCCCATGGTGTAGTTGCGCACATGGCCCATATGGATGCGCCCCGACGGATAGGGGAACATCTCCAGGACGTAATATTTCGGCCGCGGGTCGTCGTTTTTGGTCGCGTAGATGCCGCGGTCGTCCCACAGCTTCTGCCAGCGGGCCTCGGCCTCGCGGGCGTTATAGCGCTCGTTTTTGCTCGGATCGGGGGGCATTTCCGGCTCTTTTTAGGGTGCGCGGAACAGACAGGAAAGACCGCCCCGGGTCAATACGTGGAACAAATTCGTCAATAAATTCAAGGGAACTGGCGCGCGGGCTCGGTGTTTCGCTCGCGTTAGCTGGCCCGCAGCGCGCGCTGTACGGCATCCAGTAACAGCGGCGCCTCGTAAGGCTTCTCGATGACCGGCGTACCGGGAAATTCATTTGATCGAATGTCCCTTGCGCGCATCCCGGTGACGAACACGATCGGCGTGCGCCCGCCGCGCAAAACGGCCGCGACCGACAGACTGTTGCCGCCGCCATCGCCCAGCTTGTAATCCAGAATTGCCATGTCGAATTGCTCACCGGCTTGCAACGCCGTGAGGCATTCCTCGGCGGTGCCGAAGCATGTCACGCTGCCGGCGCCGGCGGCTTCCAAAATTTGCTGAATGTCGAGCGCGATTAAAAACTCGTCGTCCAGCACCAGGCAACGTTTGCCGGCGAGAGACGGCTCGATAGTGGACACGACGCGCTCCAGTTCCGGCAATGGAACTTTCGCTTGTGCCCGGAATTGATACAGGTGGCATTTAAATAAGACATAGGCCGCGAATTAAATTTTGACGTCGGTTAGGCGCATTCCGGGTTACAGAGATTTGCATGATCGTGGGTAATGGGCGTCCTAACGGACAATATACACCGTGTGAAATGTGCCCGCTGCGCAAGCGGCCATCGCTGCGCGAGTTCACGCCGGACGAATTGGGTTTCGTCAAGGAATTCAAAGCGGACGAATTGCATGTCGAGGCCGGCGCCAGCTTCCTGCAGCAGGGCACCGCCAACCAACATCTCTACACTGTGCTGAGCGGGTGGGCTTTCCGTTACAAAATGCTCGACGACGGCCGCCGGCAGATTCTGAATTATGCGTTGCCCGCCGATATGGTTGGCCTCCAAGGTACATTGATGCACGAGATGGAGCATTCGGTCGAAGCGTTGACGCCGCTGACGCTGTGCGTGTTTCCACGCAACAAATTATACGACCTGTACAGTCGCTGTCCCTCGCTGGCCTTCGACATCACCTGGCTCGCGGCGCGGGAGGAGCAACTGATTGACGAACAACTCGTCAGTCTCGGCCGCCGCAGCGCGCTCGAGCGCACTGCGTTTCTGCTGCTGCATTTGTTCGCGCGCGCCGAAGAGGCGGGCATGGTGAAAAACGGCACCATTGCATTTCCGTTTACGCAACAGCATCTCGCCGATACGCTTGGCATGTCACTGGTGCACACCAACAAGACGCTGAAGCGCTTGCTTCAATCAAAGGCCATTCGCTGGAAAGACCGCCTGTTCGAAATGGTAAACCGGCCCGCGCTGGTCGCCATTGCCGGCGACGACGTCAGCCCGCGCACGCCGCGGCCGTTTATTTGACGTCGCGACTCACGCCGCGTTGAGTCACAGGCCGTGGTGCGTTATAGCCACATTATGGCTGAGATCGCCGCACCCACATCCGGGCTTGAGACTGTTCGCACCGAAATTACGCGCGCCTGCCGTGACGCCGGGCGCGATGTTGCCAGCGTCGAGCTGGTGGCGGTGTCCAAGACCTTTGCTGCCGAGGACATCGAGCCGGTCATTGCCGCCGGCCAACGCGTGTTTGGCGAGAACCGCGTTCAAGAAGCCAAGGGCAAGTGGCCGGTGCTTCAGGCGACCCATCCGGATGTCAAACTGCATCTGATCGGGCCGCTGCAATCCAACAAGGCCAAGGAAGCGGTGACGCTGTTCGATGCCATCCATTCGGTCGATCGCGCCAGCCTGTGCGACGCGCTGTCGAAGGAGATCGCGAAACAGGGCCGCACACCGTTGCTGTTTGCGCAGATCAACACTGGCGCCGAGCCGCAGAAAGCCGGAGTTTTACCACAGGACGCCGATGCGTTTCTCAGCGCATGCCGCGAGACTTATGGCCTGACGATGTCGGGCTTGATGTGCATTCCACCGGCGAACGAGGCGCCGGGGCCGCATTTCGCGCTCACGGCCAAGATCGCCAAACGCAACGGACTCAAATTGCTGTCGATGGGTATGAGCGCGGATTTCGCGGTCGCGATCCAGCTCGGCGCCACGCACATTCGCGTCGGCTCGGCAATTTTTGGCGGAAGGCATTAACGTGGCCAACAATGACGCCTACGAACACTGGCAGCAGCGCTTTGCGGGAGACGAATATCGCTTCGGCACCGCGCCGAATGCGTTTCTCAAGGCGCAGGCGTCTCTGTTGAGCAAGGGAAAGACCGCGCTGGCGATTGCCGACGGCGAAGGCCGCAATGGCGTGTTTTTGGCTGAGCAGGGCCTCGACGTTTTATCGCTGGATTTCTCACCGCTGGCGCAGGACAAGGCGCGCAAGCTCGCGGCCGCGCGCGGCGTGACCCTGCGCGTTGAGCAGGCCGATGTCGTTAATTGGGATTACCCGGCGGCAGTCTATGACGTGGTCGCGGCGATCTTCTTTCAGTTCGCCGCGCCGCCGGAGCGCGACAGAATATTCGCCGGTATTAAAAAGACGCTCAAACCGGGTGGATTGTTGTTGCTCGAAGGCTATCGGCCAGAGCAGCTTGAGTACAAAACCGGCGGGCCGTCGCAGGCTGACAATCTCTATACGCGCGCGTTGCTCGAACGCAGTTTTGGCGATTTCACCTCGGTCGATATTCGCGCGTATGACGCCGAGATTTACGAAGGCGCCGGCCATGGCGGCATGTCGGCCCTGATCGATCTGGTGGCGACGAAGTAGGTCTAGTCATTCCGGGACGATGCGAAGCATCGGACCCGGAATCCAGAATGATTTCCAAACAGATGCCTGGATTCCGGGTTCGCGCATAGCGCGTCGAGGACGCGCGTAAACGCGCTTATGTGCGCGCCCCGGAATGACAGTTATCGGAACTTCGACGGAAAGCCCGGCGTGCCCGGCTGAGGATTGCCGAACGAGCTGGCGTCGAGCGGCTTCTTCAGCAGGCTGGAGCGCAACGCTTCGCCCCGCGGCGAAGGCGGCGGTGGCGCGGGCTGTGTGTAGACCGGCGCAGCCGGTGGCGTGGGCTGCAGCGCCGGCGCGTCGGCGAAGTCGTTGAAATCCTCGTCGCCCGACCGGTGGCTCATGGTGGCGCTGCGCCAGCGTTCGATCACGGTCGTCAGTAAATCGCGACTCATGTTGGTGCCGGCATCGGAGCGGGTATTGCCAGACGCCTCGCTGTTCGGCCGTTGGGCCTCGGCCAACTCCTGGAAGCGCATACGCGTCGGCAAGGCGACGCCGGAGCCGAAGGTGAATACCTCGCGCACGCCCAAGGACGGAATGAAGGCCAGCAAATTCGCCGCCGCATCCGACACCGCGGAGCGGATCAAGGTCTGATCGCGGTCATTGGACAACCGCATGACGAACAGCGTCGAACATTGCGAAATAATGGTGGCGTCGATTTCGGCGGGGCGCTGCGACACCAAGCCGAGGAAAACCCCGTATTTACGGCCTTCTTTGGCGATGCGCGACAGCGCGCGCTTGGTCGGGCCGAAGCCGATGTTCTTGTCGGCCGGCGCGTAGCGGTGCGCTTCTTCGCAGACGAACA
>CAITEM010000275.1 GCA_903891395.1 uncultured Hyphomicrobiales bacterium
CGGTAAGCACGGTCCTAGCTCTGGCCGATATCCAGTTCGAGGCCGGACAGATCCATCGTCGACGGCGCCAGGAAAAGTTGCGGCACCGCCGTCTGCACGATGGCGTCGCGCATCGGCGCGGCGCCGGACAGCACGTCATAGGTCGAGGTGCGGCGCGCCTTGCGCTCGACACCGAGGCCGGTCGAGGCGTTGCCCTGCGGATCGAGGTCGACGATCAGGACGTGCTCGCCGATCGCGGCCAGCGCGGTGCCGAGGTTGATCGCCGTCGTGGTCTTGCCGACGCCGCCCTTCTGGTTGGCGATGGCGATGACGCGCGGGCGGCCCGGCTCGCCGGCCGCGGCGGGCTTGGGGAACGGCACGACCTGCGGGTCGGTCACTGGGCTATCGGGCGTATCGGTCATGGCGGCAGTCCATCGGTTGTCGGCGGACCCGGGCTCAGCGACGCTTCCGGGTGAGGCCGGTCACGATCACGATTGATCCATCCAGGCTGGTCTTGCTCGGGGCCTTGGTGGCCTCAATATTCCAATATTTAGCGGCTTCGGTCAATTCGGCGTCTACATCTTGACCCTTCGGGAACAGCCCCATCGCGCCGCGCTGAATCAGAGGAAAGGCCAATTCGAACAAGACTTTCAATGGGGACAGCGCGCGGGCGGTGACAACATCCACGCTATCCCCATGGCTGGCGGGGAAATTTTCTGCCCGCATGTGGTGGATTTCAGCCGGGACGCCCGTTTTTGCCACCGCGTCCCGCAGGAAATTGGCCTTCTTGCCGACGCTCTCGACCAGGTGGACCCTGGCGCCGGGCGTGTCAGCCAAAGCGCAGGCAATCGGGATACCGGGAAATCCCGCGCCGGCGCCGAAGTCGGCCCAGGTTTTTGCCTCCGGTGCGAGGGCGAGGAGCTGGAGTGAGTCGGCGACGTGACGGGTCCATACCGTGGGGATTGTCGAGGGGCCGATGAGGTTCTGCTTCTCGGTGGCGAGCAGCAGCGTGTCGACAAAGATCGAAAGCCGCCGTTCTGTTTCACGTGAAACAGGCGTCAGCGCCAAAGCGCGCGCTTTGTCGGCGCTGAGATCGTGCGCGCCCTGCCCGCCTCGGTTCACGCGACGGTCTTGCGGCGGCCGCGCTTCACATGCGCGACGAGAAGGGTGAGCGCCGCCGGCGTCAAGCCGTCGATCTTGGCGGCGTGGCCAATGGTGCGCGGCCGATGCGTCATCAGCTTCTGTTTGGCTTCGTTCGAGAGGCCCGACAGCGCCGCGTAATCGAAATCATCCGGTAGCGTGAAGCTCTCGTCGCGCCGGTACGACGCGATGTCGGCATTCTGTCGCGACAGATAGACGTCATACTTGGCGTCGATCTCGATTTGCTCGGCGATCTTCGGCGCAAGGTCGCCGAACGGTGGCCAGATCTTCGCGAGTGAAGCGATGGTGATGTCCGGATAGGACAGCAATTCGAATGCCGAACGGCGATGGCCGTCTTTATTGAGAGAGAGACCGTGCCGCTCGCCCTCTTTCGGCGTCAGCGAAACGGAGTCGGCCAATGCACGCGCGGCCTTCAGCGCCGACGACTTCGCAGTGAATGCCGCCGTACGTTCGGCACCAATGCATCCGATTGCGATGCCGCGCTCGGTCAAACGCTGATCGGCATTGTCGGCGCGCAGCTTCAAACGATATTCGGCGCGCGACGTGAACATGCGGTACGGCTCGGCGACGCCGCGCGTCACGAGGTCGTCGATCATCACGCCGATATAGGCTTCGGCGCGATCGAAGACGATGTTATCGCCGCCGCCGGCCTTCGACGCCGCGTTGAGACCCGCCAGAAGTCCCTGTGCCGCAGCCTCTTCGTAGCCTGTGGTGCCGTTGATCTGACCGGCGAGATAAAGACCCGCGAGGCGTTTTGTTTCGAGCGTTGGATGCAATTCGCGCGGATCGACGTAGTCGTATTCGATGGCGTAGCCAGGCCGCACGAACGTGGCGTTTTCCAATCCGGGAATGGTCACCACGAGAGCGTGCTGCACCTCTTCCGGCAGCGACGTCGAAATGCCGTTCGGATAGACGGTGGAATCGTCGAGACCTTCCGGCTCGAGAAAGATCTGGTGGCCGTCGCGCTCGCCGAATTTGACGATCTTGTCTTCGATCGACGGGCAATAGCGCGGACCGCGGCTGGCGATCTGGCCGGAATACATCGGCGAACGATGAACATTGGCGCGAATGATCTCATGCGTCGCCGCGACGGTGCGCGTGATGCCGCATTCGATCTGCGGCGTCGTGATGCGCTCGGTCAACATCGAGAACGGCTCCGGCACATCGTCGCCGGGCTGCATCTCAAGCGCCGACCAGTTGATGGTGCGGCCATCGAGGCGCGGCGGCGTGCCGGTCTTCAACCGCCCGAGCGTGAAGCCGGCCTTTTCCAGGGTCGTTGACAGGCCCAAAGCCGGCGCTTCGCCGGCGCGGCCGGCGGGAATCTGCTTCTCGCCGATATGGATGAGGCCGCGCAGGAACGTGCCGGTCGTAAGCACGACGGCGCCGCAAGCGATCTCGCGGCCATCTTTCAATTTCACGCCGGCAACGCGGCCGTCTTTGATCACCAGGTCGTCGGCCTCGGACTCGATCACGTCGAGGTTGGGCATAGCCTTGATTGCTTGCTGCATCGCCTGCGCATAAAGCTTGCGGTCGGCCTGCGCCCGCGGGCCGCGCACGGCGGGACCCTTGCGGCGGTTCAGAACGCGGAATTGGATGCCGCCCTGGTCGGCGACGCGGCCCATGAGGCCGTCCAGCGCGTCGATCTCGCGCACCAGATGGCCCTTGCCGAGCCCGCCGATCGCCGGATTGCACGACATGGCGCCGACGGTGGCGAATTGATGCGTCACCAGCGCGGTGCGCGCGCCCTTGCGGGCGGCTGCAGCCGCGGCTTCGCAGCCGGCATGGCCGCCGCCAATCACAACAACATCGTAGGAACCGCGCATGGCGGCGTTGTAGCCGAGGCCTCAAGGCGGGTCAAAAAGTCGCCGAGCCGGAATGTTTCACGTGAAACACGGGCAGCGGCCGGGTCTTGGCCTATTTGCCGATGCAGAAGTCCCGGAAGATCACATCCAGGATATCTTCGACATCGACCCGGCCGGTCAGACGGCCCAGCGCGCGGCAGGCGATTCGCAGCTCCTCAGCCACCAGATCTTCGCGGCCCGTCAGCGCGGGCGACAAGGTCCGGCGCAGCGCGGCCAGAACCTCCTCCAGTGCATGACGGTGGCGGGCCCGCGTCACCAGCGCCGATTCAGCCCCGGCCAGGAAACCCTGCGCCTGGTGAGTCAACGCGGACAACAGCACGTCAAAACCTTCACCCGATACCGCCGAAAGATCGAATATCAAATCATTTATACCGGATGTCGATTCACTGCTAGGTGTTAACCCCTCACTAACCATGTTTGTTAAAGGAGTATTAGTTCGTAGTTTCTGTTCACTCTTATTACCATCCAGCCTTAAAGGTTGATTAACTATGTTTTTTAAAGGCTTATTAATTGGGTCTGCAAGTTCATTCTTACTATCAATCTGTATCAGTAATTCATTTTTACTGCCAACCTCCTGAATCAAATCGACTTTATTGCGAATCAGCCAGACCGGAGGGGGCAACGCTACTGCGGGAGACAATGGCTCCTCGTCACTCCGGGGCGCGCTGAAAGCACGAACTCGCAATCCAGGGCCGAACTCAGGGATTGCAGGATTCCGGGCTCGCTCGCCTGATGGCTCGCGCCCCGGAACGACCGGAGAGAACTCGGCCGTTGACCCACCGGCCTCGCTCGCATCGACCACCCACAGCACCAAATCGGCCGCCGCCGCCCGTTCGCGGGCGCGGCGCACGCCTTCGATCTCGACGGGGTCGTCGGTTTCCCGAATGCCGGCGGTATCGACCAAGGTCACGGGCAGACCGGCCAGTTCCAGATGCACCTCGATGACGTCACGGGTGGTGCCGGCGTAAGGTGAGACGATCGCCGCCTCGCGCCGCGCCAGCAAATTGAGCAGCGTCGACTTGCCGGCGTTGGGCGGTCCGGCAATCGCCACCACCAGTCCCTCGCGCAACCGCTCGCCGCGGCCGCCGTCGGCCAGCGCCGCCGCGATCTCAGCCGCCAGGTCGCGCGCAGCCGCGACGGCCGGCGCGAGCAGGTCGTCCGGCACGTCGCCTTCGTCGGAAAAATCGATACCGGCCTCGACCTGCGCCAGCGCCTGGATCAGCCGCTGCCGCCAGGTCTCGGCACGATTGCCGAGCAAGCCCTTCATCTGGCGGAACGCCTGGCGGCGCTGGCCTTGCGTCTCGGCCGAGACGAGATCGGCGAGGCCCTCGACGGCGGTGAGGTCGAGCTTGCCGTTCTCGAAAGCGCGGCGGGTGAACTCGCCGGCCTCGGCGGGGCGCAGCCCCTCGATGCGGCCGAGCGCGTCAAGCACCGCCGCGACCACGGCGCGGCCGCCGTGCAGTTGCAGCTCGGCCGTGTCCTCGCCGGTCTCGCTGTGCGGGCCGGGAAACCACAGCACCAAAGCTTCATCGATGATCTCGTTGGCATCTGAAGAATCTTGGTCGCGAATGCGGGCGAGGACGGCCTTGCGCGGCTCCGGGATTTTGACGCCGAGCGCGGTCAGCGCGTCGCCCGCGCGCGACCCCGAAATGCGGATCACGGCGATGGCCGCGGGAACGCGGCCGGAGGAGAGGGCGAAGATGGTGGGGCGGGTTGGCTCAGTCATCGCGGCGCAGGTGAGCGCCGGAGGGGAGGTGGGTCAAGGGGTGATTGCCGACGCGAGCCTAGATCCGCAAGCCGTGCTGTCTTAATACGATATTCGTCGAGATAGCGATCTGCGGCGTAGACTTAGGGCTTCCTCGGGTCAAGTCCGAGGACAGGCTCTCAGGACGAGGCGGGTAAAAGCAACAGTAATCTTTTCCGTTCGTCCCCGCGCAAGCGGGGACCCAGTCCTTTGGCCAAGAACTGGATTCCCGCTTTCGCGGGAATGAGCGGAAGAGAAAGCTCCACGACACCCTCTTTCTGCCTCCACCAACCTTTGCTAATTTCACCGCGCTGCCCCGCGCATGGCAAAACCGCGCGCCCGCGGCCGAGACCCTTCGATGAAACCGAACAGACTCCTGGCAGCCGCGGTCCTCGTTATCGCCATCGGCGCGCCGATTGCCGTCATTGTGGGAGATACCAAGGTGCCGCAATCGACCACACCCACCGGCGAACAAGTCGCATTTTTTCACGGGCTGGGCGCGAGCCCAATCGCCACCCAATCCAACCTGGCTTCGTTGGAACGCGCGGACGCGTGGATTAATTCGCCGCCGCTGACGCCAGCCGACTTGCGCGGCAAGGTCGTCCTCGTCCATTTCTGGACCTACACCTGCATCAACTGGCTGCGCACGCAGTCCACCCTTCGCGCCTGGGCGGAGAAGTACAAAGACAAGGGTCTGGTCGTGATCGGCGTCCACACGCCGGAATTTCGCTTCGAGAAAAATCTCGACAACGTGCGCCGCGAGGTCAAGGCGCTGCACGTCGATTATCCGGTCGCGGTCGACAGCGACTATGCGATCTGGCGCGCCTTCGACAACAATTACTGGCCCGCGCAATATTTCATCGACGCGCAGGGACGGGTGCGCCACAGCCATTTTGGCGAGGGCGACTACGACCAATCGGAAATGGTCATTCAGCGCTTGCTGATGGAGGCCGGCGCCAGCGGTATCGGCGATGAACTGGTGTCGCCGCATCCGCGCGGCTTCGAAGTGCCGGCAGACTACGCAAGCCTCAAGTCGCCGGAAAATTATACCGGCTACGAGCGCACCGAAGGCTTTGCGTCGCCGGCCGGCGTGGCCCGCGACAAGCCGCGTATGTATGAATTGCCGGCGCAGTTGCGCCTGAACGACTGGGCGCTTTCAGGCGACTGGACGATCAAGCGCGATGCCGCC
>CAITEM010000276.1 GCA_903891395.1 uncultured Hyphomicrobiales bacterium
GCGCCGGCTCGAGGCCGGACAGTCCGTGCGCATTCCGCCGCTGCAGTTGGAGCGGCCGGCGCCGCGCGATGATGCGCCCCAGGCGCAAAAGGACCGTTCCTTCATCCGTTCGATCACGCTGTTCGAAGACGATGATGTGATGGTGCTGAACAAGCCAATGGGCCTGGCGGTGCAGGGCGGTTCCGGCACCACGCAACACATCGACGGCATGCTCTTCGCGTTGCGCGGCACGCATGTCGACGCGCAACGCCCGCGTCTCGTTCACCGTCTCGACAAGGACACCGCCGGCTGTCTGCTGGTGGCGAAAACCCGTTTCGCCGCGGCTGCGCTGGCGAAAACGTTCCGCACGCGCTCGGCGCGCAAGATTTACTGGGCGCTGGTCGCCGGCGTGCCGAAGCCGAAGCAGGGCCGCGTCTCGACCTATCTGGCCAAGCACGAAGAGGAAGAAGATTCCTACATGCGCATCGCCAAGCACGGCGATCGCGATGCTGTCCACGCGGTCACCTATTACGCGGTGGTCGAGACCGCGGCGCAGAAGATGTCCTGGATTTCGCTCAAGCCGGTTACCGGCCGCACCCATCAATTGCGGGCGCACATGGCGCATGTCGGCAATCCGATCCTCGGCGATCCGAAATACTTCAACATCGAGAACTGGCCGTTCCCCGGGGGCATGCAGAACAAGCTGCACCTGCTGGCACGTCGTATCGTGGTGCCGCATCCCCGGGGCGGCGTTATCGATGTCACGTCTCCATTGCCGCCCCACATGGAACAGTCCTGGAATCTGCTTGGCTTCGATACCAAGCGCTATGATCCAATCGAGGACGCCCCCGAGGAGGAGTAGCGGGACGGCGTCGGGGCTCTTATCTTGTGGGGATGAGACTGCGTGGACCGACTGCACTGATGCTTTTGCTGACGCTCGCGGCGTCATGGCCCGCGCACGCGCAATCCGCCGACGACGGTTACAGCATCATGCGGCCGGAGCCGGGTGTCATCCCGAAATACAAATCGCCGCGGGGCACGCGCCAGCACGTCGTCGCGCCGCAGCCGATCCCCGAGCAGCCGCCATCGCAATACACGGTACCGCCGCCGCTGTATGTGCCTCAGACCGGGCAGGTGCTGCCCAATCTTCCGAGCGTAACGGGTGCTGGGCCGAACGGCCGCGAGACCTCCCAGGATCGTGCGCTGCGCTGCGCCAACCAGGCAGGCGTTTATGGCTCCGCCGCGGGCGACCGCAATACTTATGTCGGCGGCTGCATCAATCAGTAGCCGGGTTTAGATCTCCTCCATAACCTGCGCGTAGGAAATCAGCGCGAAAAGCGCGGTGCCGCCGATCATGTTGCCGATCAGCACCGGCACGAAGAACTGCAGGAGCATCTGCCACCAGGCCCAGTCACCCGCCATCACCAACATGTTGGCTTCCATGCTGCCGGCAACGATATGGGTGAAGCCGCCTATCGCGATCAGGTAGGTCATTAGCGTGATGACCGCGAATTTGGCGTTTTCTGCGGTTGGGATCATCCACACCATCGCTGCGATCAAAAAGCCGGACGAGATGCCTTGAAAGATCATCTGCCACCAACTCAGCTTGAGCAAAGTACGCGATAATTCCTGCATCCCGTGCAGCAAATCCGGTGGCAGTACGGGTGTGAAAGTGCAGAACGCCGCGGCGAACAATGTGCCGACAACGTTCGCCGTCAGGACGATGGCCCATAGCCGGCCCATGCGCACGATCTTCTGCCACGTCGGGTCCTTGAGCACCGGCAACACCACCGTGATGGTGCTCTCGGTGAACAGTTGCTGGCTGCCCAGCACCACCATCAGGAAGCCGACGCAATAGCCAAAGCTCGACACCAGCGGCCGCCACGGCGCGTCGGGCAGGTGCGCCTGCAGGATCGCCTGAGCCAGGAGGGAAAAGCTGATCGATAGCCCGGCTGCGACGCCTGACCACCACAGCGATGTGGCAGGGCGCGCCATCTCGTCTTCGCCGAGGCGGCGGACCACCTCGTAGATGACAGGCGTGCGCGGCGCCGACATGTCCTCGACGTCGCGCACTTCCTGTTCGCTGATGCCCTTGGGCGTGACTTTGGGAGGCCCGGCGCGCTTGGCTTTGCCTTTGGCAGCCGTCATGGCGCGCGTCCTTCGATAAAGCTCATAGCGGTCAACGTGCCGCCTCGGCCTGAGTTCCCTAGACGGAACTGCAAGGCCTTGACAGGCAACCAAAAGGTTGCATATAGAGACCATGGATGCGACGGATGCGGTGTTTAGAGCTTTGGCGGATTCCAGCCGGCGGGAGCTGCTCGACCGGCTTCACGCCGACAACGGCCAGAGTTTGGGCCAGCTCTGCGAGCGACTGGCGATGTCTCGCCAGGCGGTCAGCAAGCACCTGGGCATTCTCGAGGAAGCCAATCTGGTCGCGACCGTCAAACGCGGCCGCGAGAAGCTGCACTACCTCAATCCGGTGCCGATCCATGAGATCGGTGAGCGCTGGATCGGCAAGTTCGAACGTTCACGCCTTCAGGCGCTGAGCGACATGAAAAAGGCATTGGAAACAGGAGAAGGGTGATGAGTAAGCCGAGTTTTTTGTACGTCACTTTCATTCGTTCGTCGGCCGACAAAGTCTGGTCCGCGCTGACAAGCCCTGAACTTACGGTCAAGACCTGGTTCGGTACGCACCAAGAGACCGACTGGAAAGCCGGGTCGCCGTGGCGGCTGGTGCTTCCCGACGGCCGTGTCGCCGACGCCGGCGAGATCGTCGAGATCGACAGGCCGCGGCGTCTGGTTCTCAAATGGCGCAACGAGTTCAAGCCGGAACTGAAAGCCGAAGGCTGGTCCCGCTGCACCATCGAGATCGAGCCCGTTACGGACAATGCCGTGAAGCTGACTGTCACGCATCAGTTGGACGGCGAGGGTACCAAGTTCATCGCGGCCGTGTCCGGCGGCTGGCCGCGCATCCTGTCGAACGTCAAGTCTCTGCTGGAAACCGGCGAACCCGTCTTCACGGAAAAATAGTCATGAGCAGAAATTCGTCTACGGGCGGCCGCGCCGGCTGGCCGGCGATTTTGTCCAGCCTCACGACCTCCTGGGGACCGGCAAGCCGCTATCGATCAAAATGGAGCCGCCGCAGGAGATGATGGAGGCAATTAAAGTCCTCGCACTAATTATCGCGCGATAAACAAAGACTAACCACGCTGATGGGGAGCGCCGGCTAGGGCCGTTGATAGGGTTTTATCAATGGCTCAGCCTGTACACTGGTTTCCTCACCGGGATTCGGATGGATACGCGAACGACCTCCTTTGCTGTACCCGCCTTCGTTGCCCGCCCGGTGTTGCAGCCGGTCGCGGTGACGCGCTGGACTGCGCGCCTCGCCGACGAGGAATCGGAAGAGGGTTTTCGTGCGGATCGTTTCGCCAGCGACCGTTGGCGTGCGTCGCTGCTGCTGGTTTTGGCGGGCATAGCCGGCGGCCTCAACCTCATCATCGAACTTTATGCCTATGCGCGGGGTGCCGGCAGCATCACCGCGCTGGCGCAGCCGCTTGTGGCGATTTGTCTGCCGGTCGCCGGACTTCTGATTGTGCAAATTCTGCGTTCGTCGGCCATGCTCGAGGCGGCGATGGCGGCGGCGGTCCTGATCGGATCGATCACGCGTCTGAGCGTGCTCACGGTGCATCCGGAGTTGGCCTACATGTGGCCGACGATGATGATAGGCATCATCTTCGTGATCTATCTGTACCTGCCGCTCCGTTTTACCACCGCCGTTGCGCTCTCGGTCGTGGTTTCGATGGCGGCGCCGGCTTGGTGGATGCTGGTCGAGGGCGCCTGGCTGCCGGACGATCAACTGTACCGCGGTTTGATCTGGCTGCTGTTCGCCAATGCGCTCGGCTTCACCGCGGCAAATTCCCTGCAGCGCAGTCAGCGCGCGCAATATGCGCAGAGCTTGGTGTTGAAAGAGCTGTTATCCACCGACTCGATGACCGGCATCGGCAATCGCCGCCGTTTCGACGAGACGCTGGAGCGCGAATGGCGACGCTGCAGCCGCTCCGGCACGCCGTTGTCGTTGTTGATGATCGATGTCGATCACTTCAAGGCCTACAATGATCACTGCGGCCATCAGCAGGGCGACGACTGCCTGCGGCTGGTGGCGCGCCTCCTGGTCGAAAATGTCGTCCGGCCGGGCGATCTGGTGGCGCGCTACGGCGGTGAGGAGTTCGTGTGCCTGCTGCCGGAAATCGGCGAGAGCGGCGCACGCGCGGTGGCGGCGAAGCTGGCTTCGGTCGTTGCCGAGGCGGATATTCTGCACCCGGCGTTGCCCGGCCGCATTACCATCAGCATCGGCGTGGCGACTGTGACCAATCTCGCCGAACGGCAGCCGCTGGCGCTGGTCGCGCTGGCTGACAAGCTGATGTACGACGCCAAACGCGCCGGCCGCGACCAGATGGCGGTCGGATACCTTTAGTCTCTAGCGCAGGCTGGCGTTGACCTTGTCGAGCGCGGCCTGGCCGGGGCATAGATCCTTCACGTCCAGCACATTCAGCGGCGTATCGACGGTGTGCAGATGGCCGTGCAGGTCGTCAGGCGCCTTGTCCATGTAGAGTACGCCGGTGACGATCTGGCCCTTGGAGGCGTGATGCTGCAGGAAGCCCTGCGCCGCGGGCCGGTCGTGCACGTCGTAATCGGCCTGCAGCTTGCGCAATGCCAGCTTCGAGCCGTCGTGCTGTTCGACCACCTCGACCGTGCCGGGTTCGTATTGCACTTCGATAGGCATTCGGCTCGAGATGAAATCGAGCCGGTTCACCGCTTCGTTGTGCTCGCGCACGAAATCGAAGCTTTTGGTCGAGCCAGCGTGGTTGTTGAACGCCACGCAGGGGCTGATGACGTCGATGAAAGCCGCGCCCTTGTGCGCGATCGCGGCGCGGATGATCGGCACCAGTTGCTGTTTGTCGCCGGAGAAGGAGCGGGCGACGAAACTGGCGCCGAGCTGTAGCGCCATCGCGGCCAGATCGATCGAGTTGTCGGTGTTGACGACGCCGCGCTTGGATTTGGAGCCGCGGTCGGCGGTGGCCGAAAATTGACCCTTGGTCAGGCCGTAGACGCCGTTGTTTTCGACGATATAGGTCATGTTGACGCCGCGCCGCAGGGCATGCGCGAATTGGCCGAAGCCGATCGAGGCTGAATCACCGTCGCCGGAGACGCCGAGATAGATCAGGTCGCGGTTGGCAAGGTTGGCGCCCGTCAAAACCGAGGGCATGCGGCCGTGA
>CAITEM010000277.1 GCA_903891395.1 uncultured Hyphomicrobiales bacterium
AGCCGCAGCAGCAGGCCGGCGACGTGCCGCAACTGATGTACTCGCCGTGGATGAAGGTCTGCGGCAAGGGCCCGGACACCAACAACAAGCAGGTCTGCGTCGTCACCAAAGACGGCCGTCTCGAAAACGGCATGCCGGTCGCGATCGTCCAGCTATTCGAGCCGGAAGGCGAGCAGAAGGTTCTGCGCATCACCGTGCCGCTCGGCATGCAGATCGCGCACGGTACCCGCATGATCATCGATCAGGGCGCACCGGCGCAGCAGCCCTACATGATCTGTTTCCCGGTCGGCTGCATGTCGGACTATCCCGTCACCGACGACATGATGAAGCAGCTCAAGACCGGCCAGATGATCACCGTCCAGGCGATCAACATGCAGGGCACGCCGATCAGCCTGCCGCTGCCGCTGGTCGACTTCGCCAAGGCCTATGACGGCCCGGCGACCGATCCGAAGGCATTCGAAGAGCAGCAGCGCAAGTTGCAGGAAGAACTGCAGAAGAAGGCCGACGAAGCGCGCAAGAAGCTCGAGGGTCAGCAGTCAGCGGTGCCGCCGGCCGCCGCTCCGGCGGCAGCGCCGGCCGCGAAGAAATAGACTCGGGAGTAATCCGGGATCAAAGGGCGCGGCTTCGGCCGCGCCTTTTTTGTTTCCGAAGATGTCCCGGCCGCTGGCTAGTTCAATTGCGTGTTGCGCGGACGATAGGTGCCGCTGCGGTCGCGCACGAACACCTCGGCGACCTGCGGATGACGCATCGGCTTGTCAGAAGTGTCGGGCAAAAGATTCTGCTCGGACACATAGGCGACGTATTCGGTGTCGGCGTTTTCCGCGAACAGATGATAAAACGGCTGATCTTTGCGCGGGCGAACTTCGGCGGGGATCGCCTCGTACCATTCGTCGGTGTTGTCGAACACCGGATCGATGTCGAAGATCACGCCACGGAACTTGAACAGGCGATGTTTGACCACCTGGCCGATGGTGAATTTGGCAGTGCGCATCTTGTCCATGTCACGACCAGATATGCCATGAAACCGGCTTTGGCTAGTCCAGCCTACAATCCGTAGCGCGCGCTCATTTCCGGGTCTTTCGCCGCCACCAGTCTGGCCAGATCGAGCAGCACCTTGGCCTGTTTCCAGGTGGCGTCGTCCTGCATCTTGCCGTCGATCATCACAGCGCCGGCGCCGTCCGGCATCGACTCGACGATCTTCTTGGCGAAGGCGACTTCGGCCGGATCAGGCGCGTAGACTTTCTTGGCGATGGCGATCTGCGAGGGATGCAGCGTCCAGGCGCCGACACAGCCGAGCAGAAACGAATTGCGGAACTGTACTTCGCAGGCCGCGGCGTCGGAAAAATCGCCGAACGGCCCATAGAACGGTTTGATGCCAGCGGCGGCGCAGGCGTCGACCATCTTCGCCGTGGTGTAGTGCCAGAGGTCCTGCTGATAGGCGGCACGCGGCGCGTCGCCTTTGGCGTCTTCCAATACTTTGTATTCCGGATGGCCGCCGCCGACACGCGTGGTCTTCATGGCGCGCGATGCCGCGAGATCGGCAGGCCCCAGACTCATGCCGTGCATGCGCGGGGAGGCGGTGGCGATGGCCTCGACATTGTTGACGCCTTGCGCCGTTTCCAGAATGGCGTGAATCAAAATCGGCTTTTTGACGTTGTGCCGCGCTTCGAGTTGCGCCAGCAACTGGTCGAGGTAGTGAATGTCCCACGGGCCGTCGACCTTGGGCAGCATGATGACGTCGAGTTTGTCGCCGATAGCGCCGACGATTGCGGTGACGTCGTCGAGCGCCCAGGGCGAGTTCAGCGCGTTGATGCGTGTCCACAGTCCGGTCTGGCCGAAGTCGGTCGACTTGCCCATCTCGATGAAGCCGGCGCGGGCGGCTTCCTTGGCTTCGACCGGAATGGCGTCTTCCAGATTGCCAAGGACGACGTCGACCTGCTTGGCGATTTCGGGCACCTTGGCCCGCATCTTTTCCATGTGCGGCGGCACGAAATGGATCATGCGTTCCAGCCGCACCGGCAGGTCGCGCATGGGGGCCGGCGCGCCGATGGCGAGCGGCTGAAAAAACTGGCGCGGAAGCTTCATGGGCAGATCCTAGCATTGAACTCGTCATTCCGGGACGGTCCGAAGGACCGGACCCGGAATCCAGAAAACCAACCAGCACTTCTGGATTCCGGGTTCGCGCCTTTGGCACGCCCCGGAAATGACGATGACTTTTGCCGGAGTGGCGTCTAGAGGAATGCAAAGGCCGCGCCAAGTGTCTACTTTAGGCGCCGCCGGAGCTTTTAATGATCGACGTCATCAATTTGGCGCTGCCGTTTTTCGGGCTGATTTTTATCGGTTTCGCTTGCGGCAAGATCAAGCAGATCCCCGATACGGCCTTGGCCTGGATGAATTTTTTCATCGTCTATGTGTCGCTGCCGGCGCTGTTCTACCTCATACTCAGCCAGACCCCGCTGGAGCAATTGGCACAGGTCAATTTCATCTACGCCACGACCTTATCGACCTTGGCGGCTTTCACGTTGTCAAACGCGTGCGTCAACGAGGCGGATTCCTTGCCGCCGGTGAGAGACTTGTGAGTGTTGTCTAGCAGGCCTTTCACGACGTC
>CAITEM010000278.1 GCA_903891395.1 uncultured Hyphomicrobiales bacterium
GACGTCGTCGTGTTCCGCCTGCCGAAAGATACCTCGACCGATTACATCAAGCGCCTGATCGGATTGCCTGGCGATCAGATCGAGGTGATCGACGGCATCGTCAGCATCAACGGCACGCCCGTGAAGCACGAGCGCGCGACCGACTTCATCGAGACCGAAGAGGGCGCGCAGGCCACGCCGGTCAAGCGCTGGAAGGACACGCTGCCGAACGGCGTCAGCTTCTACACGCTCGATCTGGTCGATAACGGTTTTGCCGACAACACCCAAGTCTACACCGTGCCGCCGGGCAACTATTTCATGATGGGCGATAACCGCGACAACTCGACCGACAGCCGCTTTAGCCAGGTCGGCATGGTGCCGTTCGAAAACATCGTCGGCCGCGCGCAAATGATCTTCTTTTCCGTCTATGAGGGCGAACGCGCCTGGCAGTTCTGGCGCTGGCCCGTCGCGGTGCGTTGGAACAGGCTGTTTTCGATTGTACGATGAGCCGTAAGGCCGCCAAGGACAGATCGGCGCTCGAGGAGCGCATCGGCTACAAGTTCGCCGACAAAGCCATGCTTGAGCGCGCGCTTACGCATATCTCGGCGCTGTCGGGCGGTCCGCAGAAGCGGTCGGAAAGCTATCAGCGCCTGGAATTTCTCGGCGACCACGTATTGGGTCTCGTGATTTCGGACATGTTGTTTCGCGCCTTTCCGAAGGCGAACGAGGGCGAACTGTCGCGCCGGCTCGCCGATCTGGTGCGAAAAGAAACTTGCGCGGAGGTCGCCAAAGCGATGGATCTCGGACCGGCTCTCAAGCTCGGCAATTCGGAATCGCACGCCGGCGGCCGCTTGCGCGCGACCATTCTGGCAGATGCTTGCGAGGGCCTTGTCGGCGCGGTGTTCGTCGATGGCGGCTATGCCGCCGCCGAAACGCTGATCGGCCTGTTCTGGAAAGAGCGCATGCTCAAGCCGCTGCGGCCGCTGCGCGATCCAAAGACGATGTTGCAAGAATGGGCGCAAGGCCGCGCCCTGCCGACGCCGGCCTACAAAGAACTCGCGCGCACCGGCCCGCATCACGACCCGGAATTCCGCGTCGCCGTGACGCTGCCGGACAAGCCGGCGGCCGAAGGCAAAGGTTCGTCGAAACGCGCCGCCGAACAGGCGGCTGCGTCCGCCATGCTGACACGTGTTGGCGTCGCGGTGGACAAGCTTGATGGTTGATCAAAAAACGCCCAGCAGAATGCCGAGCGACGAGGACACGCGCTGCGGCTTTGTCGCGCTGATCGGCGCCCCCAATGCCGGCAAATCAACGCTGCTCAACGCGCTGGTTGGCTCCAAGGTCACGATCGTCTCGCACAAGGTACAAACCACGCGGGCGCTGATCCGCGGCATCACCATCGACGGCAAGTCGCAACTTATCTTCGTCGATACGCCCGGCATCTTCTCGCCGAAGCGCCGGCTCGACCGCGCCATGGTGACGACGGCCTGGAGCGGCGCGCATGAGGCCGACCTGGTCGCGGTGCTGATCGACGCCCGCAAGGGGCTCGACGAGGAAGCGGAAGAATTGCTGGCGCGGCTCGGTGACGTCAAAGGCCCGAAGATCCTCATCCTCAACAAGATCGACCTGATCCCGCGCGACACCCTGCTGTTGCTGACCAAGATCGCCAACGAGAAGGCGAAGTTCGATTCGACCTTCATGATTTCGGCGCTGAAGGGCGACGGCGTCACCGATCTCAAATCGTGGCTGGCCGAGCGCATGCCGATGAGCCCGTGGCTGTACCCGCCGGACCAGATGTCCGACGCGCCGATGCGACAGCTTGCCGCCGAAATCACCCGCGAAAAGCTGTTCGAGCGTCTGCACCAGGAATTGCCCTATCACTCGACGGTCGAGACCGAGTCGTGGAAGGAACTGCGCCGTGGCGAAGTCCGCATCGAGCAGACGATCTATGTCGAGCGCGAAAGCCAGCGCAAGATCGTGATCGGCAAAGGCGGGCAGACCCTCAAGTCCATCGGTGAATCCGCCCGCCGCGAAATCACCGATATTGTCGAGCACAAGGTGCACCTGTTCCTGTTCGTGAAGGTGCGCGAGGGCTGGGGCGACGACCCGGAGCGTTATCGCGCCATGGGGTTGGAGTTTCCGAAGGAATAGCGCCGACTTTCTCGACTCGGCGACATCGCGCTACGCTTGCTCACCTCACCCTCCCGCGGAGGGTAAAGTAAGAGCGGAATGAAAACGTCCCATGCAATGGACCGATGAAGGCATCGTGATCGGCGTCAGGCGGCACGGGGAGGCCAGCGCCATCCTCGAGCTGATGACGCGCGAACACGGCCGCCATCTCGGCCTGGTGCGCGGCGGCTTCGGCACCCGCATGAAGCCGATCCTGCAGACCGGCAACAGCGTCAGCGTCAATTGGCGCGCCCGGCTCGACGAGCATCTCGGCAACTACACCGTTGAAGCCATGCGCCAGCGCGCCTCGAACTTCTTCGGCGCGCCGCACGCGATCTACGGCGTTACCCATCTCGCGGCGTTGATGCGGCTGTTGCCGGAACGCGATCCGCACGCCGAACTGTTCGAGGTGTTCGAAGGCATTCTCGACCGGCTCGAGGATGCGGCGGTGGCGGCCCCGCTGGTGGCGCGGTTCGAAATGCAGATGCTGACCGAACTCGGCTTCGGTCTCGACCTTGAACAATGTGCCTCGACCGGCACGACCGAAGACCTGATCTATGTGTCGCCGAAATCGGGGCGGGCGGTGTCGCGACTCGCCGGCGAACCTTGGGCCGACCGCATGCTGCGGCTGCCCGATTTTCTGCGCGACAGCGATGTCGCGCCTGTCGGCCGCGATCTCGCCGATGGCTTTGTGCTCACGGGATATTTCCTGGAGCGCCATGTGCTGGTGCCGCGCGGGCAAGCGCTGACCGAGGAACGCGCGCATTTCATTGCGGCGCTGACACGCGCGCTGCCCGACGTGAACAAATTCAATATATAAAAAACGGCCCGGCTTTTGGCCGGACCGTTCTTCAATCGTGTGGAGCGCGATTAGCGGCAGACGCGATCGGTGTGGCAGCGGCGGCCGCCCATCGGGCCGCGGCGGCAAACGGTGACCGAACGGCAGCGGTGACGCCACTGCACCTGCTCAAGCATCGAGCTCTGCTCGGCGGCATTGTTGATGCCGTTGCTGACGGGGGCGGCAACCGCGCCGCCGATACCGGCAAGGCCGAGGCCCGCAGCGAAAAGAGCCGACAAGATAATCGTCTTCATTTGTTTTCCTCCGTTTTGCCGATGCGCACCGTGCAGGTTGATCTTCACGGTGCCCCGACTCGTGGCGCGACGACCATAAACCACGCCGGACGTGCGGGTAACCTCGCTAACTGGGTTTATTATTTCGGAACCTTTAACGGCGTTGTGCGCCGCAGCGTGTCGTCATCTTGACGGTCGCATGACGGTTTGACCGTCCGGACCTGTCACGATTTAATCGCCGAGGGGCGCGAAACGATTGAGGACGTGGCAAATGCCTTCGAGGACAAGCCGCGGCGTTTTATGCGCCGCAGCCGCACTGGTGTGGAGTGCCGCCGCCGCGGCGCAACAGAGCGATCCGGCCAGCGATCTGCCGACGTTTCACACCCATCAATCCTACATGGAAGAAATAATGCGGCCGGGTACGCTCGACGTGAAAGACCCGCTCAAAGTCTTTGCCTTCGTTCTCAATAGCCTGCCGGAGCGGGTCAAGGTCTATCCAACCGAGAACTATTTCTACTTCACCTTCACGCTGAATGGTTCGCCTTACGCCGGTAACATACGGCTCGACGCCAGTGACCGCGATCAAGGCAAGGTGCAGTTCGGCTATTACGAGCAGACCGCCGGCTGGCGCGACGATACGCCGGTCGTGTTTCGGGTGCTGGATGCCGCGAGCGGGGTGAAACTCGAGAAGGTCGAACGGTTCCTGTATCGCCTTACCTACGCGGGCAAGAGCGTGCTGTTCGAGCTCAACGACCTTTCGCAGGTGAAACCGCCGGCAACCGCGCTGGCGCCGCGCGAGCGTTTCATTGGACCGATTTTCGACGATTCCGGCATTCGCTTCTTTCTCGTCTACAACCCGGTGATCAAGAACTTTCTCTACATCCTCGACGAGACGGCGAAGGTGGCGGACGACTTCTTCACCGGCCCGCGCGGCGACCGGATTTTGATCGGCAAGCGCTCCGGCTTTGTGTTCTACCGCGACCGGCGCCTGGACCGTAAAATCCTGATCGGCGTTTATGACGAGAACGTGCGGATCAATAATTATTTTGACGGGCCGTTCGATCAACTTCCGGATAATTTCATCGAGGGCGAAGCGCTGCGCAGCGCAATCCTCGAGGTGGAGCCCCGTCTCAAAGGCGAGATCGACCGTTTCGGTGGTTCGTTCGACGGCGAAATCCGCTACTCGATCGCGCCATACAAGCAATACAAAACGATCCGGGAGTTCGATCAGGCGAACCGCTGTGCCGGTCGCAAGCATGCCTCGGAGCGCGCCTATTACCGCTGCTTCATCTTCGACGACGAACCGCAGGCGGATGCGGACTGGCCGACGCTGAAGAGGCCGGCCAAAATGCGCAAGCATCCTTCCGAAGCGCCCGGTACGCCGCAATAGTCAAACGAAACGGGCCGGCATTTCTGCCGGCCCGTCGTAACCCATCAATCAATTCACTGATTAGCAGCGGTAGAAGCCGCTGCGATAGCGGACGTGACAACGTCCCCAACCGCGCCCGCCACCCCGGCTGCCCCAACGCCAGTGGCCGCCGCGACGGCTGCCCCAACGCCAGTGCTGCACGTGAGTTACGGCAGAGTTCTGGGTGGCGCCATCGCCGATGGCGACGCCGTTCGCCGGCGCGGCGGAAGCGTCCGACACACCCGCCATTGCGATGCCTGCAGCCGCAACCGCTGCCAGGATAATTGCTCTCATTTGAAGCTCCTCTCCTTGGATTGGACCTCACTAAACGACCGGGAACAAGTTTAGTTCCAAAGGAACTGAATGCAACCGGCCGTCAGGCAGATAGGACATCTGCCGTCGATTCGTACCCTAGCCGGTGCCAACGGCACGGGGCGTGAGTTACTTATTCATCTGTTGTTCATGCCGGCCGCCTGAAGTACCCAACCATCATGGGTAAGAGACTGATTCCCCCCGACAAGGGCTCGATCGAAGAAGTCGGGCTGCGCGAGGCGCTGGAAGAGCGCTACCTTGCGTACGCCTTGTCGACCATCATGAACCGTGCGTTGCCGGATGCGCGCGACGGGCTCAAGCCTGTGCACCGCCGCATTTTGTACGGGATGCGGCTGCTGCGGCTCGATCCGAATTCGGCATTCAAGAAATCCGCCAAGGTGGTTGGCGACGTGATGGGTAATTTCCATCCGCACGGCGACCAGGCGATCTACGACGCGCTGGTGCGGCTGGCGCAGGATTTCTCGCAGCGCTATCCGCTGGTCGATGGGCAGGGCAATTTCGGCAATATCGACGGCGATAACGCGGCCGCGATGCGCTACACCGAGGCGCGGCTGACGCAGGTCGCGGGTCTTCTGATCGACGGCATCGACGAGGACGCGGTCGATTTTCGCCCGAGCTATGACGGCACCGGCGAAGAGCCTTTTGTGTTGCCGGCGGCATTTCCCAATCTTCTGGCCAACGGATCGCAGGGTATCGCGGTCGGTATGGCTACCTCGATACCTCCGCACAACGCCGCGGAATTGTGCGACGCGGCATTGTTCCTGATCGACAATCCGAAAGCGCGCAGCCGCACGCTGCTGAAATTCGTCAAGGGCCCGGACTTTCCGACCGGCGGCATCGTCGTCGATTCACAGGAATCCATCGCCGAAGGCTACACCACCGGCCGTGGTTCGTTCCGCGTCCGCGCCCGCTGGCACAAGGAAGAGACCGGCCGCGGCACGTATAATATCGTGATTACAGAGATGCCGTGGCTGGTGCAGAAGTCGCGGCTGGTCGAGAAGATCGCCGAACTCCTGAACGACAAGAAGCTGCCGCTGGTCGCCGACGTGCGCGACGAGTCGGCTGAGGATGTGCGCCTCGTCATCGAGCCGCGCGCCCGTACGGTCGATGCCGAATTGCTGATGGAGTCGCTGTTCAAGCTGACCGAGCTCGAGAACCGTATTCCGCTCAACATGAACGTGCTGGTTAAAGGCCGCATCCCGAAGGTGCTGGGCCTCGCCGAATGCCTGATGGAATGGCTGGAGCACCGCCGCGAAGTTCTGGTGCGGCGTTCCAAGCACCGGCTGGCAGC
>CAITEM010000279.1 GCA_903891395.1 uncultured Hyphomicrobiales bacterium
ACGATCACTTTCGGGTCGCGCGGATCGGAGACATCGACGCCGGTGAAATTCTTGGGCGCGCTTTCATGCGCCAGCCACAAAATGCGGCGGCCGTCCTTGGTGAGCTGCACCGCCATGCCTTCGCCCATGCCGCCGAAGCCGCCGAGATTGTTCTGGGACAGCAGTTTGAAATTCCAGCGTACGGGTTCCCCGCTGTGGAGCGGATCAGTGGCGGACATTCGCGTCTCCGAAGATGATGGATGGCTGAGTTGAAACGGCCGGCGCGGGTGCGCCGGCCGGTGGTTTAGACCATTCGATACCGTCCCGTCACCGGGGGTGTCTCATGGCTCCTCCCCACGCCGGGGAGGAGGAATGCGTCAGGCGCCGGCCTGCTTGAAGAACTCGGTGCGCAGCACCTTGGCCCAGTCCGGGATCGCCTTGATCTTCTTTTCACCCAGCAAAATTTCGGCCTGCTGCTGCATGTAGGGCTGGATGTCGGCCGGCCAGCCGGGCTGCACTTCGACCCGCGCCAGCGCCTTTTTGAAGGTGTCCTTGGACATGGTGTAGCCCTTCGAGGAGTAGAACCCGAAGATCGTGTCCGACACCTTGTCGGGCTCGTTCTTGAAGTCCTTGGCGACCTCGATCCAGGCCTTGAGATAGGCCACCACCGTTTCCGGGTTCTTTTCGATGAAATCCGGCGTCGCCGCCATGAACACCGGCAGCCGGTCGAAGGTGTCGTATTCCGAAATGGTGACGCCGATGCCGTCGGCTTCCGCGATCGCATTATACGGCTCGACATTGGCCATGGCGTCGACGGTCTTGGCCGCCATCGCCGCCACCATGTCGTCGACGTTCATGCGCACTTCCTGGTAGTCGCCTTTCTTCAGGCCGGCCTTGGGCGCGATCTGGTCGGTGAAGATGTTGCCGGTCGACGAGCCGGTCTGGTTGGCGACCTTGAGGCCCTTGAGTTGCTCGACCTTGGTGATGCCGAGATCCTTGCGCGCCAGCACGCGCGCGGTCTTGCCGACATATTCCAGCATGACGATGCCGACCATGCCGCCTTTGTCGTGGCCGAGCGCCAGCGACGGGCCGGCATAGGTGCCCATGTCGACCTGGCGCGCCACCATCTGCTGCATCGTGAGGTTGCCGGACGGCACCGCGAATTCCTCGTATTTGATGCCGTGCTTTTCCAGCAGGCCGGAGCGCAGCAGGTAATAGGTCGGCATGCCCCACATATTGGTCTGGTAACCCTGGCGGATGGTCGCCATCGCCGCCGAGGCCGGTCGCAGTCCCAACCCCGCCGCCAGCGCACCGGCGCCGCCTGCCGCCAGCGCGTGCCGGCGGGTGATTCCGTTTTGAATGGTCATGGCGATCCTCCCTTTGTTTTTATTGTCATTCCGGGTTCGCCGTTATGCGGCGTCCCGGAATGACGGTTGTGAGTTGAGGCGTGCGCATCAATGCGCCGCTCCGTTGGTATTGTGGCCGAGGTGTCCCATCAGCTCTTTCTGGCAGTCGAGGAATTCCACGCTCAGCGGATCGCGCGGCCGCGGCAGGTCGATCTTCATCACCGTCTTCACCGTGCCGGGATGCGCCGACATCACCACGACGCGGTCGGCGAGATAGACCGCCTCCGCGACGTTGTGCGTCACGTAGATCACGGTCTTGCGGGTTTCCTTCCAGACGTCGGCCAGCAACCGCTGCATGTCGTCGCGGGTCATGGCGTCGAGCGCGGCGAAGGGCTCGTCCATCAGCAGCACCGACGGATTGTAAGCGAGCGCCCGCGCGATTGCGACGCGCTGCTGCATGCCGCCGGACAGATGATGCGGGAACGAGTCGGTGAACTTCTCCAGCTTCACCAGCCGCAATTGTTCGCGCGCGATTCTGTCGCGCTCGGGATTGGCGACGCCCTTCATCTCCAGGCCGAACGAGACGTTGCCGAGCGCGGTGCGCCACGGAAAAAGCTGGGCGAAATCCTGGAACACCACGCCGCGGTCCATGCCGTGGCCGGTGACCGGCTTGCCGCCGATGCTGATCTGCCCGGTGGCCGGCGCCAGAAATCCGGCGATGATGTTGAGCAGTGTGGACTTGCCGCAGCCGGAAGGGCCGACGATGCAGACGAATTCCGACGCGTCGATGTCGATCGACACATTGGTGACGCCCTGCACTTTGCCGCCGGGCGTGTCGTAGTTCAGGCTCACGTCGCGAATTGCAATCGGTTGCATCGTTTCTTGCCGCCTTTTGAAGTTTTCTTGATCAGCCCTTCGCCACCCGCACCATGCCCCAGCGCTGCACCGTGGCGCGTTCCAGCGAGCCGAACACCAGCCGCTCGAACACGAAGCCGATGAAGCCGATGACGACCAGCGCCGCCAGCATCACGTCGGCGTTGAGGAATTCCTTGGCGTCGAAGATCACCCAGCCCAGCCCCCAGTCCGAGGCCGCGATCATCTCGGCGCCGACCACGCCGATCCAGGCGCGCAGGAACGCCTGCCGCATGCCGGTGATGATGAAAGGCGAGGCACCGGGAATGATCACCTTCCAGAACAGGCTGTTCTCGTCGGCGCCCATGGCGCCCGCCGCCCGCAGCCAGATCGGATTGACCGAGCGCACGCCCGACCAGGTGTTGAACGCCATCGGGAAGGTCGCGGCGTAAAATACAATGAGCACGGTGGTGACGTTGCCGATGCCGAACCACAGCATGAACAGCGGGATCAGCGCGAACGACGGAATCGGCATCAGTGCGCTGATCAGCGGCAGGAAGAAATGTTCGACGCGCGGAAACCGCGCCATCAATATGCCGAGCGGCAAGCCGACGATGACGGCCAGCACGAAACCGAACAGCACGCGGTACAGCGTGAAGAAGGCGTGCTCGAACATGGTGCCGTCGGCCAGCATGTCGATCAATGTGCTGACGATGGTTGGAATGGTCGGCAGCAGCACCGCCGGAAACAAGCCGCTGCGCGCGACGGCTTCGTAAAACGCGGCGGCGACCAGCAGCGACAGCCCGCCGCGGATCATCGAACGGGTGCGTTGCTGGTTGTTCGTCATTTCGCGACCATGCCCCAGCGCACCACGGTGTAATTCTCGATTTTCTGGAACACGTATTTTTCCAGCAGCAGGCCGATGATCGCGATCACGGCGATGCCGGCCATCATGGCGTCGGTGTTGAGGAACTTGCGCGCGCCGAAAATCAGCCAGCCGAGGCCCCACGGCACCGCCGCCAGCATTTCGACGGCGACGAGAATGCGCCAGGCCTGCGCCAGTCCGAGCCGCAAGCCGGTGAGAATGTAGGGCAGCGCGCCGGGCAGGATGACGTAGCGGAACAAGCGCTTGTCGTCGGCGCCCATCGACAGCGCCGAGCGCACCCAGATTTCTTTCACCGCTTTCACGCCGGTCCAACTGTTGAAGATCACGGGAAAGGCGGCGACGAAGCCGACCAGCAGCACCGACGAAAAATTGCCGAGCCCGAACCACAGCAGGAACAGCGGCGCGTAGGCGAGGCCGGGGATCGGCGCGCCGATCGACACCAGCGGCAGCAGAATGTCCTCGGCGCGGCGCGAGCGCCCCATCATGACGCCGATGGCGGTGCCGAACACAGCGGCCAGCGCGAAGCCGCCAAGCAGGCGCAGCACGGTCTCGATGGTGTGATGCGGCAGCACGCCGGAGATGGTGAGATTGACGAAGGACAACGCCACTTCTTCGAGCGGCGGAAACAGCCGGTGCGGGAAGACGCCGGCCCAGGCGACGATCTCCCAGATCGTGCCGACCACGGCGAACGGAAAAATATTGCGCGCGGCCAGGCGCCAGCGCTCGGCGCCGCGGCCCGCCGGAGCGGCGTCGGCAATAGCTATAGCTGTGACGGCATCCTGCATCGCCGGCGCGTCCTCCCGTTTCGCTCGTCAGGCCTCTTATCGGGCCCTGGGGCTAACGGGGCTCAGGATAGTCCTTTGATCCGCGACTACAAGCACAGGCTGCGCTCGTTTATTGGGCGGGCTCGCCATGCCGCCGACGCCTCTGGCGAAGTGGCCAAAGAACGGCTAAAGCCCCCGTGAAATCCGCCGACGTGGCGGTAAAAATTCAACGGGAGTGTTTCGTAATGTCGAACAAGACGAAGATCGGCTGGATCGGCGTGGGCCGCATGGGCTACCAGATGGCGGAACGCCTCGCGAAGGCGGACTACGACATCTCCATCTGGAACCGCACCAAGTCGAAGGCCGAACCGCTGACCAAGCTCGGCGCCAAGGTGGTCGACACGTTGGCTGACCTTTCCGGCGTCGACATGCTGTTCGCCATCGTGTCGGAAGGCAAAGACCTCGAGGAGGTCTATTTCGGCGCGAACGGCATCGTCACGACCGCGAAGGGCAAGCTGCCCAAGACCTTCGTCGATTGCTCGTCGATCTCGGTCGAAGATAGCGAGCGCATCCGCGGCCGCCTCAAGGAAAAGGGCATCGAGTTCGTCTGCGCGCCGGTGTCGGGCAATGGTCAGGTGATCAAGGCCGGCAAGCTGTCGTCGGTGGTCTCCGGTCCGGAAGTGGCGTCGAAAGCCGCCATGCCGATCATCGAAGTGTTTGCGCCGCGCGGCGTGTCCTATGTCGGCGACGGCGAACTCGCCCGCATCTGCAAGATCGCGCACAACGTCATGCTCGGCGTCGTCATTTCCAATTTGGTCGAGATCACGCTGCTCGCCAACA
>CAITEM010000280.1 GCA_903891395.1 uncultured Hyphomicrobiales bacterium
CGGTCAGCGGAATGCCGAGCTTGGCCGCCGCCCCCTGCGCCGCCGTGATGCCGGGCACCACGTCGACGGCGATGTTCGCCGCCTTGCAGGCGTCGATCTCCTCCGCCGCGCGGCCGAAAATCAACGGATCGCCGCCTTTCAGCCGGATGACGCGCTTGCCCTGCCTGGCCAGGCTGACCATCAGCGCGTTGATGTCGTCCTGTTTGCAGGACGGGCCGAAGCCGGTCTTGCCGACCAGCATCTTGCGGGCCTCGCGGCGGGCAAAATCCAGTACACCGCGGGACACCAGATCGTCGAACAGAATCACGTCGGCCGACTGCAGCGCCCGCACGGCCCGCAGCGTCAGCAGTTCCGGATCGCCCGGGCCTGCCCCCACAAGGGTTACCGAGCCGTTCTCGACGGCGATGCCCAGACCCTTCACCTCGGCGACGAAACGCGCGAAATCGGCCTCGCTCGGCTCGTTTTCCGGATTGGCCACGGCATGGGCGGTGAACACCTGCCAGAACTTGCGGCGGCCGACGAAGGACAGCCCGGACACTTTCACCTGTGACCGCCAGCGCGCCGCGGCGGCGGCCCAGTTGCCGAAGCCGCGTGGCAGCAGCGCTTCCAGCTTGGCGCGAATGGCCTGCGCGAACACCGGCGCCGCGCCGTCCGTCGAGATCCCGATCACCAAAGGCGAGCGATTGACGATGGCGCCGAAGGAGAAGTCGCAATAGGCCGGCTTGTCGATCACATTGACCGGCACGCCGGCGGCGCGGGCAGCGGCCGCAAACGAAGCCACATCCTCATTGTCTTCAAAGGCGCCAATGGCAACCGCGGCGCCGCGCATATCGTCAGGCGTCCACGCGCGTTGCACAATGACAATCTCGCCGCGCGGCGCGTCGGCCGCAACCTGCAGCATTTCCTCGGAAATTTCTTCCGCATAGACCTCGACGCGCGCGCCCGCCGCGGACAACAGTTCCGCCTTCCACGCCGCTGCGTTGCCGCCGCCGGCGAGCACGCAACGCTTGCCCTCCAGCGCCAGAAACACCGGCAGCCGCGCCAGCGAACTCATGCGTTCCGGGCGCGCTTCAAGCGGTTTGCGTGACACGCTCATGTCGTCCGCTTGGCGCCGGTGTTCTTGTGAAAATCGGCACCGTTACTGGTCCGCGCGATAAAACCGGCGCGAATGGTGAAATCCCCAAAGCGCTCACCTTTCTCTCGTTCGGAAGCATAGGCGGCGAAGATCGGATCCAGCGCCGAGACGATGCCGGCGTCCTCGACGTCCTCGGCATAGAGCTTCGACAGCCGCGAGCCGTCATAGGCAGCACCGAGATAGAGGTTGTAGCGGCCTGGGCCTTTGCCGACCAAGCCGATCTCCGCGAGATAGGGCCGTGCGCAGCCATTCGGGCAACCGGTCATGCGGATGACGATGTCGTCAGCGGAAAGGCCGTGCGCCGCAAGGCTCTTGTCGAGCGACGTGACAAGGTCGGGCAAATAGCGCTCGCTCTCGGCCAGCGCCAGACCGCAGGTCGGCAGCGCGACGCAAGCCATGGCGTTGCGGCGCAGGCCCGACCACGGCGCCAGCAAACCCACCTCGCGCGCGATGCGTTCGACCTCGGCCTGTTTGTCGGTGGGAACGTCGGCGACGATCAGGTTTTGGTTCGCCGTGATTCGGAACTCGCCTTCATTGATCTGCGCGATCTTATGCAAAGCCGCAAATTGCGCTTTGCCGGCGACATCGTGAATGCGGCCGTTCTCAACAAACAACGTGAGATGGCCGCGGCCTTCGGTACCCTGGCTCCAGCCGTAGCGGTCGCCAGTCGAGGTAAAGGTGAAAGGTTTAGCGGCTTCCAACTTCACGCCTGCACGGCGCTCGACCTCGGCACGGAACGCGTCGAGCCCTCTGTCCTCGATGGTATATTTGAGGCGCGCGTGCTTGCGGTTGGAGCGGTTGCCCCAGTCGCGCTGCACAGTGACCACGGCTTCGGCAATGGCAACGGCGTCCTTCGGGGCGCAGAAGCCCATGAGGTCTGCCGTGCGCGGGTAGGTGTCCGGCTCGCCATGAGTCATGCCCATGCCGCCGCCAACGGTGACGTTCCAGCCGGCGATGGTGCCGGCCGCGTCGCGAATGGCGATGTAGCCGAGATCGTGAGCGAAAATATCGACGTCGTTCGACGGCGGTACCGCCACCACGATCTTGAATTTGCGCGGCAGGTACGTCTTGCCATAGATCGGCTCGACCACCGCCTCTTCGCGGCCGGCGATCTTCTCGCCGTCGAGCCAAATCTCGCGATAGGCCGGTGTCTGCGGCGTCAAATGATCGGAGATCGCGCGCGCCAACTCGAGCGCCTCGGCATGGGCCGCGCTCTCGTCAGGATTGGCGCCGCACATGACGTTGCGGTTGACGTCGCCGCAAGCCGCGATCGAACCCAGCAGAACCTGGTCGATCTCCTTCAGCGTCGATTTCAGATTCGATTTGATGATGCCGTGCAACTGCACCGTCTGCCGCGTCGTCAGCCGCATGGTGTTGTTGCCGTAGGTGCGTGACACGTGGTCGAGCGCGAGCCACTGCGCGGTCGTGATCACGCCGCCCGGAATACGCACCCGGATCATAAAGGAGAAGGCCTTCTCCATCTTCTTGCGGGTGCGCTCGGAGCGTAGATCCCGGTCGTCCTGCAGATACATGCCGTGGAATTTGACCAGTTGCTGGTCGTCCTCGACGATCGCGCCCGTGACTTCCTCACGCAAGCCTTCGGCCAGCGTACCGCGCAGGTAGTCGCTCGCTTCCTTGATGCGCTCGTTGCGCGACGGTTCGTCGGTCATTGGTCTTCCAGGTGGCTTGGGTCGGAACGCAGGATCAGTAGGTATCCTGCAGGTAGCGCTTGTCGCGCTCCAAGCCAACCACGATCTGCTCGGCCGCTTCCGGCGTCAACGCCTTGACGTCGGCATAGGCGCGAACCAGCGTGGCGCGGACGTCTTTCGCCATGTTTTTGGCATCGCCGCAGACGTAAAAATTGGCGCCACCATCGAGCCATTCGACCAGGTCGTGGCGGCGGTCCCACAACTTGTTCTGGACATAGACCTTTTCCGGCGTGTCGCGGGAGAACGCCACATCCATGCGGGTCAGCGCGCCGTCCTTGAGCGCCTCCTGCCAGTCGAGCTGGTACAGGAAGTCGTGGGTGAATTGACGGTCGCCGAAGAACAGCCAGTTGCGGCCCTTGGCCTCTTTGGCGCGGCGCTCCTGCACGAAGGCGCGGAACGGCGCGACGCCGGTGCCCGGACCCACCATGATGATATCCTTGTCGGACGCCGGCAGACCGAAATGCTTGTTGGGCTTGAGCTTCACCCGCACTTTGCTGCCGCGCTTGATCCGCTCGGCGGCGTAATTCGAGGCGACACCTTTGCGGGCGCGGCCGTGGCTATCGTAGCGCACCGCCGAAATTAACAGATGCGCCTCCTCGCCGACTTCCGCACGCGACGAGGCAATCGAATAAGCCCGCGGTGCCAATGGCCGGGTGATGGCGCGCAGAATGTCGGCCGTTACGGTCGTCCGGAACATCTCGATCAGGTCGATGAGCTGGCGGCCAACGATCCATTGCTTGGCTTCGCCCGCTTCGATCAACGCCTTGACGTATTGATGACTGGTCTTCTCGGCATAGGTCTCGACCGTCTTCAGCGACAAAGTCGTGACGTCGCGCGACGTCATAAACTCAGTGCGCAGCTTGTCGTCGCCGGTAAGTCCGGCAAGCTTCAGCAGTTCATCGACATAGGCCGGATCGTTCTCGGCGTAGAGATCGAGTGAATCGCCCGGTTCATAGGCCGGCGCCACGCCGTCGAAGGCCAGCGCGAGATGGACGGTTTCCTTGTCCGACCGCGACGAATTGAGGTTGACGTGCTCGGTGACCTCGGCTTCGACAATGTCGGTATTCGGCGACGCAGCGGGCTTCGCGCCGAAATCGACTTCGATAACCCGCCCACGGCCGGCATCGGCCGGCGGCGCCAGCGCCTTGACCGCATCGCCGATCCATTCGGTCGCGGGCGCGGCGAAGTCGAGATCGCAGTCAACGCGATCCACGACGCGCTTAGCCCCCAAGGCCGCAAGGCGCTCGTCGATTTTCTTGCCGACCGCGCAGAATTCCACATAGGCCGTGTCGCCCAGCGCCAGCACGCCGAACTCGATGCCCTCAAGGCGCGGTGCGGCATCGCTCATGAATTCATTGTAGGCACGGGTGGCGCGAGCCGGCGGTTCGCCCTCGCCCCAGGTCGCCGCAATGAACACCAGCCGCTTGGCGGAGCTGAGTGCGGCCATGTCGAGGTCGGCCATATCGATCAAGTTCGGCTTCAGGCCGTTCTTGCGCGAAATTTTGGCGAGATCGTTGGCGAGTTTTTCGCAATTGCCGGATTCGCTGGCGTAGACAATGTTGATCGGCTCGGCCGCGCGCGGCGGTGCGGCGGGCTGCGCGATCTCGCCCTGCTCGTTCTGCGCGTCAATACCGGCCAGAAATCCAGCCAGCCAAGCCCGTTGCAGCGGAGTCGCAGACCCGACGACGCGGTTGAGGAGATCGATCTCCTCGGCCTGGAACGGCGCGGTCTTCGGAATCGGCGACATGGGATACTCTTTTATAGGGACGCAACCGCGCCTCAATTACAACGCTCGCGCCTCGATTACAACGACGCGGGGAACAAATGGTTCACGACGGCCAGAATGACGAGAAGCACGATACCGATGCCAAGGCTCCAGCCGATCAGCTTTTTCTCGATCGGCAGCAGCGGTTCGACTTCGGCCTTGCGCAGTTCTTCGACAAGATTGGGTTGCGACATGATGCGTTCCTTTAACTGGCGAGCGGCGGGTGAATCCCGCTGAAGAACAGCCACGAGATGAGCAGGCCGACCCAGATCACGAAGCCGAACAGGCTGACGACATAAACCGCCGCAAGCTTGCCGATGCCCTCCTGCCACAGCGTGCGGAAGTTCGAGAGCAGGCCGATGGAGAAAAAGGTCAGGATGAAGAAGATGACCCGGAACGTGTTTGCCTCGCCCATCGCGGCCGGCACTTTGGCGGCGAGATCGGCCGGCGTGCCGAGCACGAGATAAAGACCGATCAGGAAGGTCGCGACAAAGCCCAGGATGAACTTCGGGAAACGCTGCCAGATTTCCGACGCCTTGGCCTTGTCGGTAGTGGTCGGGTTGATGTGGTTGGTCCAGATGTAGCCGAGGACAAAGGCCCAGATGCCGATGAAGATGTCGATGAACACCTTCACGGTGGCTGTCGTCGCCAGGATCCAGCCGGGCTGGTAATTAATACCCGCCGCGGCGTTCTTGGCGAGGATCAACGCCTCGGTGATGCCGCCACCGGCCACCGCCGCGCCGTCGGTTTTCACCGCAAGGCCGATCCAGGCGCCCGCCACCAGCGGCTCGCGCCATAGGAAAGTCTGCGCCAGGAATGGCAGGATCAGCACTTCGACCACCGCGAAGATCACGACCAGCGACGACACCAGCACGGGGATCGCAGGGCGCGCGCGGATGGCGCTGCCGGTAGCAATCGACGCAGCGACGCCGCAGATCGAAATGCCCGACGCCAGCGGCGCCGCCCATTCGCGGTTGAAGCCAAACCATTTGCGGGCGACGAAATAGACGACCGCCCAGTAGATCAGATAGGCCTCGACGATGGCGGCGACGCCGCGCAGCAGCAGCGAACTGGCGAAGTTGAGACGCGCCGCGGCGGTCGCAGCGACAAAGCCGCCGAGAATGACGATGGCGATCTTGATGTAGAGTTCGGGGCGTACCGCAGCTTTAATGGAATCCGCAAAGCGCGGCAGGAAGTTGGCGATGATCAACCCGGCAATCAGCGCGAAGACGTAACCGCCTTCATTGGTCAGCTTCAGCGACCAGCTGATGCCGAACTTCTGCAGATCGGTCGGTGTAACCGCGGCGAAGTTGGCGTAGCTGCCGACGAACCAGGCCGCGTAGGCGATCCAGAATACGGCCGTGAACGACAACGCGAAACGCTTGAGGTCGCTTTTCAGCGCCAACACGGTGACACTGAGAATGACGAGCAAGGCGACGTAGGTCGCCAATAGCGAACCGACGCCGCCGAGCGAGGCATAGGCTTTCGATACCGGACCGAGCGCCTTGCTGGCGTCGGTCCACACCGATGTGGTGACGACCCAGCCGAGCAGATCGACATTGGCGAGCCCGCCCAGCGCGAGCACGAAAATCAATAAACCGACGACCAGCGACAGCCAGTCTTCACTGATGCGCGGTGACGTCTCGACGTTATCCGCCCGGCGGGGAATGCCCGCTTCGAAAGTGCTCGTGCTCGACATGGAAATGCGCCTTAGCCCAGAAGGTGCGGCAGAACGCCGGTGATGATGAGAACGATGAGCGCCGTGGCGAGCGCCAGGCCCCAGCCGCCGCCTGACAGGCGCGGCAAATAAGGTTTCGGCTCATAAGGAAAGTCGGTCATAGGCCCCTCCGTGCGTCAGCGAGAGCCCCTAAATAGAAGACTTGTTCTATAGACAGCAATAAGTAGCTGAAAATAAGAGGTTTTCTTCTAGGTAACGATCCCTGAAGCGAATATCTCTGCTGCCAAAGCCACTTGTGGAGAACGCTGGTACCCCGGCTCCGGAGCCGTTTTATGTGCGACATGTGACCATCATGCCGACACCCGCCTATCGCTCGCGCCTGCGCAAGTTGCTGACCCCCGCCGAACGGCTGCTGTTCGCGCGGCTCGACACGCCGCAGAAGCTCCAGACTTTCATCGACCGGCTGCCGGCCAATTTCGAACCGAACGGCGACACCGTGATGTCGCCGCGCCGCATGATGCGCCACCGCGTTGCGCATTGCGCCGAGGGCGCCATGTTTGCCGCCGCCGTGCTGATGTTTCACGGCCAGGACGCTTGGCTGATGGATATACGCGCGCTGCCGAGCGACCACGACCACATCGTGACTTTGTTCAAGCAGCGCGGCCTGTGGGGCGCCATCAGCAAGACCAACCACGCCATCCTGCGCTGGCGCGACCCGATCTATCGCAGCCCACGCGAACTGGCGATGAGCTTTGCCCACGAGTATTGCCTGCCCGGCGGCAAGAAATCGATGCTGGAATTTTCCAGGCCGTTCTCGCTCACGCGCTTTGCGCCCGAACGTTGGCTGATCGCCGACGAGGAATTGCACTGGCTGATGGACGAACTGGACGACGCGCTGCATGAGGCGGTGGCGCCGGCGCAGGCGTTGCGTGCCCGGCGTCGCTCGTCGAAGATCGAGCTGCTCGCGCAGGAAGTGGTGGAGTGGAAGCGCCCGCGCAGACGCAAAGCCAAATAGCGGAGTGAATGCGTGACGTCTCTGATCTATCGCCGGCAACTGACCATCGAATGGGCCCAGTGCGACCCCGCCGGCGCCGTCTTCAATCCGCGCTTCTTCGAGATGTTCGACACCAATGCCTGGAAGCTGTTCGAGACGGCGCTCGGCGTGAAACAGGAAGCACTGGCGTCGACCTACGGCATCATCGGCATTGCATTGGTCGACGCGCGGGCGAACTTCATCAAGCCCGCCCAATACGGCGACAGCATCGAGATCACCTCCCGCATCAAGGAATTCCGCCGCAGCAGCTTCGACGTCGAGCATCTGATCACCGTCGACGGCGCGCTCGCGGTAGAAGGCGGCGAGACCCGCGTCTGGGCGGTCCGTGACAAGGCCGATGCCGACACGATCGCGACGGCGGCGATTCCGGCCGAAGTGATTGCGAAGTTCGGTTAGGCGATTTTCACGTATTCGAACTCGCCGGGCTTGTTGTCGATACCGACCTTAGGCGGCGCGATCCAACTCGCGAACTTGTTCGGCTCGAACTGCGGCTGCATCAGGCTTTCGATGAAATCCTTGTCGCTGTCGGACGGCAGATAATCGCCGCGCTGTTTCGTCCACTCGGCGTCGCTCAACATCGTGCCGTTGACGTCCGCCTTGATCGACGCAAACTCGCCGATGTGGCGATGGAACGCGACGTTCGGCAGCTTGATCTGGAACGGGATGCCGAAGCTCTCGATCACCTTGTTCCAGCGGCCGACGCCGGCGTTGCAGTCCGCCACATAATCGTCGCGCAGCCGCATATTGAGCGCCGACAGCGCCGGCGCCTCGACGTTCTGGATCTTGCCGTCGACCAGACGCAGCACCGGATAGGTGATGCCCTCGAGCTGGTGATCGTCCTTGAGCCGGTCCTCGCGATAGCGGCCCTTGATACCGGAATGAAAGGCGTTGGCCGCGTTGGTCGAGATTTCGTTACCGAACAGATCGAGCGTCAGCGAGAAATGCAGGTTCGCCTTCTTCTGGATGGTCGGCAGATCGATGACACCGAGTTTGCGTATCTTCTCGATCTCGTTGGGATCGGTGATACCGGCTTCCTTCATCGCCTCGCTGGTGCGCTGGATGACGCGCGTCACGCCGGTCTCGCCGACGAACATATGATGCGCTTCCTCGGTCAGCATGAAGCGGCAGGTGCGCGACAGCGGATCGAAGCCGGACTGTGCCAAAGCCTCAAGCTGCATCTTGCCGTCGCGGTCGGTGAAGAAGGTGAACATGAAGAACGACAGCCAGTCCGGCGTCTTCTCGTTGAAGGCGCCGAGCATGCGCGGCGTGTCGGCGTCGCCGGACCGGCGTTGCAGCAACGCTTCGGCCTCCTCGCGGCCGTCGGTACCGAAATATTTCTGCAGCAGATAGACCATCGCCCACAGGTGACGGCCCTCCTCGACATTGACCTGAAACAGATTGCGCAGGTCATAAAGCGACGGCGCAGTCTTGCCGAGA
>CAITEM010000281.1 GCA_903891395.1 uncultured Hyphomicrobiales bacterium
CTGCAACGACGTGAACACCTGGTCGTAGCCCATGGCGATACCGTTGCCGCCCATGGCGTTCGCCATGTCGACAAACATCGGATTGCCCATGACGCGGACCTTCATGCCCTTGAGGTCGGCCATGGTCTTGATCGGCTTCTTGGTGCTGTAGAAGTTGCGCGCGCCGGCATCCATCCAGGCAAGCCCAACGAGGCCCTTGCCGCTGTCGGTCACCTTGTCGAGCAGATCCTGCCCGATCGGTCCGTCGATGACGCTCTGCATATGCTCGGTGTTGCGGAACACGTAAGGCAGATTGAAAACGTTGAGATCGTCGACCACGGGGCCGAGCGCGCCGACCGAAACGCGGGCGAAGGCGATGGCGCCGACCTGGGCCTGTTCGATCGCTTCCTTCTCGCCGCCGAGCTGCATCGAGGGATACATTGCGACGCTGAGCCGGCCGTTGGTCGCCTTCTCTAGCTTCTTGCCGATGTCCTCGACCGCCACCACCGTCGGATAGCCGGCCGGGTGCACGTCGGAGGCTTTAAGAACGAGCTTCTGCTGCGCGAGCGCGACGCTCGACACCAGCGCGGCGGCCACAAGGCCTGCCGCAGCGAGACCGTGCTTCATGACATCCCTCCCAGGATTTGTCGGCAACGAGCAAGACTTTGCGGCTCATTGATCCACGCGGCCGCGCGTGTTAGTGCGTTGAACGCATGCTGACTTTACCGGGTCACGCGGTCAAGCGGTTGGACAGGCCTTAGCCGCGACTGCCGAAAACCGCCGCCCCACTTGTTCGCAGCCGCACTGCACAATCAACCCGACAAGCCTGCACTCAAGGACAAGCATGAAAAATATTCTCGTCACCGGCGCAGCCGGCGATATCGGCACGCGGATGCGCAAGCTGTTGAAGGGCGTCTACCCGCACATCCGCTGGAGCGACATCAAGACGCCTGCCGATCTCGCACCCGACGAGGAATTCGTTGCCGCAGATCTGAGCAAGATGGAAGACGTCGAGAAAATCGTCGACGGCATTGACGGTATCGTGCACTTCGGCGGCTTCTCGGTCGAAGGGCCGTGGGACACCATCCTGCAATCCAACATCGTCGGCACCTACAACTTGTTCGAGGCGGCCAACCGAGCCGGCGTCAAGCGCGTGGTGTTCGCCTCCTCCAACCACGCCATGGGTTTTTATCCGCGCAATAAGCGCATCGGCATCAACATGCCGGTGCGGCCCGACAGCCGCTACGGCATCAGCAAGGCCTTCGGCGAATCCGTCGGCGCTTTCTATGCCGACAAGCACGGCCTGCGCGTGACCTGCCTGCGCATCGGCAATGTCGGCGACGCGCCGATCGACCAGCGCCGGCTGGCGATCTGGCTCAAGCCGGAAGACCTGGTGCAGTTGATCCGCATCGGGCTCGAGCACCGCGATATCCAGTTCGAGATTTTCTACGGCGCGTCCAACAACGCCGCGAGCTGGTGGGACAACAGCAATGCCCAGCGCTACGGCTATCACCCCATCGGCAGAGCCGACGACTATCGGGAACAGGCCACGGCGGCACAGGCCAAGCTGCCGCCGGACCCGGTCGGCGACAAGTTCCAGGGCGGTCCATTTTGTACCGCCGAGTATGACGCCGACCGCCGGTCATAAAGCCGCAGGCCGATAGCAGAATCGCCATAAATGGCCGACATAGTCGGACCATGCTGACGACCCTCACCCGCCGGACCCTTTTGGCCGCCACGGCCCTCGCCGTCCTGGTGCCGCGCGCCTTTGCGCAGTCCGGCGACTACCAGGCGCGGCTGGCGCAATACAATCAGGCCCGTGCGCCCTATGAAGACGAGGCCTCGGCCTATTGGGATGACGTCGTCGACAAGCGCCGTGCCCGCAACGCCAAGCGCCGCAGCGGCGAACCGATTACCGCCGCCGATTACGTGCTGACTCAGCCACCGGTCTATAGCGGCCCGCCGCGGCCGATCGACCCCGACGCGCCGCCCGGCCCGCGGCCGGACGAACGCCCGCCGGTTCCCCTGCTGGCCGATTTCCTCCAGGCCGCCGACACCGAGTTCGGCTTCGTGCCGGACCGGCCGAGCGAAACCGATTTCAAGCGCGCCTATGCGCAGGCCGCTTTGGCCTCGGGGCTGACGCGCGACCAGATCGTCGGCGTCTATTCGTTCGAGACCGGCGGCAACGGCACCTACGACATGCAGGCCGGCGTCTCGGCGACGCGGCCGAACGCGATCTCGGCGGCGATCGGTTACAACCAGTTGCTCTCGACCAACTCGGTGTCGATTCTGGCCGAACACGGCGGCAGCATGCTCGCCGTCCTCCGCAAAAAATCGAAGTCGCTTACCGGCCCGCCGCGCATCGCCA
>CAITEM010000282.1 GCA_903891395.1 uncultured Hyphomicrobiales bacterium
CGAGGGCGCGCCGACGCCGGTCACCGCGTTTTTTGCCGCGGCCCCGAAGGTCGCCGGTATCGCCATCTTCGTGCGCGCCACCGTGGTCGCATTCCCGGGCATCACGCACGAATGGCAGCAAATCGTCGTCTTTGTCTCCATTGCCTCGATGGTGCTCGGCGCCTTCGCCGCGATCGGGCAGAAGAACATCAAGCGGCTGATGGCCTATTCCTCGATCGGCCACATGGGCTTCGCGCTGGTCGGCCTCGCCGCCGGCACCCAGGACGGCGTGCAGGGCGTGCTCGTCTATATGTCGATCTACGTGGTGATGACGCTCGGCACCTTCGCCTGCATCCTGTCGATGCGGCGCGACGGCATGCTGGTGGAGAGCATCAGCGATCTGGCGGGCCTCGCGCGCACCAAGCCGGGCATGGCGTTCTTCCTGGCGATGCTGCTGTTCTCGCTCGCCGGCATTCCGCCGCTGGCCGGCTTCTTCGCCAAGTTCTATGTGTTTCTTGCCGCGATCAAAGCCGGACTCTATGTCCTCGCCGTGGTCGGCGTGCTCGCTAGCGTGGTGGGCGCCTATTATTACCTGCTCATCGTCAAGGTGATGTATTTCGACGAGCCGGCCAAAAGCTTCGAGCCCATGCCGGGGTTGCTGGTGCTGGTGCTGGCGATCGCGGGGCTGATCAACATTCTGTTCTTCGTCTTGCCGGCGCCGCTGCTTGGCGCGGCTTCCGCCGCGGCGAAGTCGTTATTCTGAGGGTGCGGCAGTGCACCGCGCGCGATCTCGAAAAGTGTGAAGCGGTTTTCAGGATCGCGCGCAAATAAGGAATGAACCGCGAAGCCACGGACCTGGCGGGGGTCCGGCACATAGCTTACGAGACGCTCGGCTCCACCAATGCCGAGGCGCTGGCACGCGCGCGTGCCGGCGAGCGGGGACCGTTGTGGATCACGGCCGCCGTACAAAGCGCCGGCCGCGGCCGCCGCGGCAGCGCCTGGGTCTCCACGCCAGGCAATCTGTTCGCCACGCTGCTGCTCACCGAACCGTCGCGCCCCGACGTCGCCTCGCAGTTATCCTTCGTCGCAGCGCTGGCGCTGCACGATGCGCTGGCCGAATGCGCGCCGCATTTGGGCCCGCTGCTGAAGCTGAAATGGCCGAACGACCTGCTGCTGGGCGGCGCCAAACTCGCCGGTATTTTGATCGAGGCCGAGAGCGATCCTGCTTTCTCGGTCGTCATTGGTATCGGCGTCAATTGCGCCGCGCACCCCGGCAACACGCCGTATCCGGCCACCGATCTCAGCGCCGCCGGCGCGCTGGTGGCACCCCGGCAGGTCCTGGTGGCGCTGGCGCGGGCTTTTGACAGCCGCCTCGCACAGTGGCAACGCGGGCAGGCCTTTGCCGGCGTGCGCGCCGATTGGCTCAAGCGCGCCGCGGGTCTCGGACAGGATATCCGCGTGCGCCTGCCGGAGCGCGAACTGTCCGGCCGCTTTCAAGGTCTCGATGATAACGGCCGGCTTTTGCTGCTGGCCGAGAACGGCGTGACGACCGTCACCGCCGGTGAAGTTTTCGATTTAGGATCGCGCTAATGGCTCAACAAGAACTGGTGTTCGCGCCGCTCGGCGGCGTCGGCGAAATCGGCATGAACCTGTCGATCTACGGCCTGGGCGACGGCCGCACTCGAAGCTGGCTTGCGGTCGATCTCGGCGTGTCATTCGCCGCGGAAGAGCATCTGCCGGGCATCGACCTGATCCTGCCCGACATTCGCTACATGGTGCAGGAGCGCAAGAATCTCGCCGGCCTCATTCTCACCCACGCGCACGAGGACCATTACGGCGCGCTGATCGACCTCTGGCCGAAACTCAAAGTCCCGGTCTACGCGACGCCGTTCACCGCCGCATTGCTCAAGGCCAAATGCGCTAACGAGCAGGGCGCGCCGGATATTCCGGTGACCATCGTCCAGCTCGGCAGCCGCTTCAACGTCGGTCCGTTCGACGTCGAACTGGTGTCGATGGCGCATTCGATCCCGGAATCCAACGCGCTGATCATCCGCACGCCGGTTGGTACCGTGCTGCACACCGGCGACTGGAAGATCGATCTGACGCCGATCTTGGGTGACGTCACCGACGAAAAGAAGCTGCGCGCGCTGGGCGAGGAGGGCTGTCTGGCGCTGGTCGGCGATTCCACCAACGCCGTGCGCGAGGGCCGCTCGCCGTCCGAAGCCGACGTTGGCAAGACCATTCGCGCGCTGATCGAAGGCGCCAAGGGCCGCGTTGCGGTAACGACCTTTGCCTCGAACGTCGCGCGGCTGCGCACCGTCGCCGAAGCAGCCTTCTCGTGCGGCCGCGAGGTGGTCGTGGTCGGCCGCGCCATGGACCGCATCAGCCAGATCGCGCGCGAATGCGGCTATCTCGAGGGCATCCCGGATTTTCGTCCGGCCGATGCTTACGGCTATCTGCCGCCGAACAAGGTCGTGGCGCTGTGCACCGGCAGTCAGGGCGAGCCGCGCGCGGCGCTGTCTCGCATCGCCACCGACCAGCATCCCGACGTCACGTTGTCGCGCGGCGACACCGTGATCTTCTCCGCCCGCACCATTCCCGGCAACGAGAAGGAAGTCGGCAAGATCATCAATGGGCTGATCGACCAGGGTATCGAGGTCATCACCGACCGTACCCACATGGTGCACGTCTCCGGCCATCCGCGCCGTGCCGAGCTTGAAGAGCTGATCGGCTGGGTCAAACCGAAGATCCTGATCCCGGCGCACGGCGAGTCCTTGCATTTGTCGGAGCACGCCAAGCTGGCGCGCGGTCTCGGCATCAAGGAAGTCGTGCAATGCCGCAACGGCGATCTGGTGCGGCTGGCCGAAGGCCGCGCCGGCATCATCGACGAGGTGCCGTGCGGGCGGCTCTACAAGGACGGCACCATCCTGGTCGAGGCGGACGCGCGCACCGTCGCCGATCGCCGGCGGTTGAGCTTCGCCGGCAGCATTTCGGTGGCGCTGGCCGTCACCGAAAAGGGCGAGCTGGCGGCCGATCCCGAGATCGACCTCATTGGTATCCCGGAGCGCGACCGCGACGGCCTGATCATCGCCGACGCGGTCTATGACGCCATCGAGAGCACGATGGAATCGCTGCCGCGCAAGCGCCGCGGCGATCCCGACGCGGTCGGCGAGGCGGTGCGCCGCGCCGTCCGTTCCGTAATCGTGCAGCGCTGGGGCAAAAAGCCGATGTGCCATGTGCACGTCTTGACGGTATAGTCCGGGCGCCGGCGCGCGAGGGAAGAGGAATGCCATGATCGGTCGTCTCAATCACGTCGCCATCGCGGTCCGCGACATCGCCAAGGCCGCCAAGGTCTACCAGGACACGCTCGGCGCCGAGGTCACGGCCCAGGTGCCGCAGCCGGCACACGGCGTCACCACCGTGTTCATCAACCTGCCGAACACCAAGATCGAATTGCTGGAGCCGTTGGGAGAGGGCTCGCCGATCAACAAATTCCTCGACAAGAATCCGGACGGCGGCATCCATCACGTCTGCTACGAGGTGCCGGACATCCGCGCCGCGCGCGATCAGTTGAAGGCGCAAGGCGCCCGCGTGCTCGGCGACGGCGAGCCCAAGATCGGCGCCCACGGCAAGCCTGTGTTGTTCCTGCACCCGAAAGATTTCTGCGGCACGTTGGTTGAGCTGGAACAGGAATAATTCTTCATGCGTATCGGCACCTACGTCGCCATCTATTTCCTGATCTGGTGGATCGTGTTGTTCGCGGTGCTGCCGTGGGGTGTGCGCAACCAGGAAGAGTTGGGCGAGGTGGTGCCGGGCTCGGATCCCGGCGCGCCGGGAATCCATCGGTTGTGGGGCAAGCTCGGCTGGACTACGGTTTGCGCCACGGCGGTTTTTGCAGCGCTGTATTTTGCCTATACCCGCGGCTTGATCCCGATCGATTTCCTGGCGCGGATCTCGACGCCGCCGCGCTGATCGTTCGCCGAAGTCAGAACGAAAAAAAGAGCAGGGCGCGGTGCCCTGCTCTTTGATTTTTTTGCGTCCCCGTCCTCGACTTATTCTTCTTTTTATCGAGGCGGCGGCGGTTGCCCGCGCCAAGGACCTTCTCTCCTCCCGAGACTTGGACCGCGCTTTGGGTTCCGATCTTTTACGTGCCGGATATCCATTCACTCGGATAACGATAGGCTAGCCCACAATCCGGTCGCTTGTCACGGATATTTAGACAGATCATTGCGCAAAGACGGCGAAAAAAGAACAATTCGTCGCCGCGCTGCAGCATTCGTGAATATGCCGGTTTACGCTCGTATTCAGTGCATTTTCGCGTGCTGGCTGCCTCACGGAAGGTGCGCGCTTTGATAGAGTATCTTGAAATATCGCGCATCGCGTGAATTTACATTTTGTGGTCGTGCATTCCGCCCATGTCCATTCCGGCGCCGGGGGCTGGATGCTGCGCGCCGATTCCCTCGACATTGATCGTGACCTCAACCTTACCGGCCTTTTCGAAGGTGAGTTCCGCCTTGACGCGGTCGCCTTCCTTCAAGGGCGCCTTCAAACCCATCAGCATCAAATGATAGCCGCCGGGGACGAAGGCGACGGTCTTGCCCGGCGCGACCGCGACGCCGCCGGCGATGGGCCGCATGGTCATGACGCCGTCCTTGGTCGCCATCTCGTGCATCTCAACGTGGTCGGCGACCGTGGCCGGGATCGAAACGGACACCAGTTTGTCCGGCGCGCTGCCGGTGTTGGTGATGGTCAGGTAGCCGCCGCCGATCGTCGCGCCGCCCGGCGTGGCGCGGCTCCAGGGGTGGCCGATGATGAGGTCGCCGGCCTTGAATTCATGAGCTTCGGTCATAAAGGGGGTAGCGGCGAGAAGCGCGAGCGCGAGAACGGTCTTCCTAAACATGACGTGTCCTTTGCAGTTGTCGTTGCGGTTTGTCTTCTTTGATCCAACAGAGTGGCTAGAACGTGTACCTGCCCGCCACGACATAGGTCCTGCCGGGGAAGGGGTGGAACAGGAAGTATTGCTCGTTGAACAGATTATCGATGCCGACATCGAACGACACATTCTTGGTCGCGTTGTAATGGATCTTCATGTCGACGACGATGTAGTTGTCGAAAGCGCCGTAAACGTGTTGGACGATGTCGGTGTTGTCCAGCGTCGAGTATTGCTTGCCGCTGTAACGCGCGGCGATCGTATAGGCCCAGTTGTCGTCGGGCCGATAGGTGGCGCCGACCTTGGCCCGCCAATCCGGCACGTAAGGAACGCGTTTGCCGACGGCGGTATCGGGTAACCCGGTCAGCGGATTTGTGCCGGCCCAGGTCGGGTCCGACAGGACGCGGGAATCGACATAGGTCACGCTGCCGAAAAGCTGCAGCCTGTCGATCATCACGTTGTCCTTTTCCGCCGACAGTTCGACGCCCTGCATGCCGATCGCGGCGACGTTGCCGATGGTCGTAGTCGGTACCTGCGCGCCGGTGGCGGGATTGGTCGCCAAGTTGGTCTGGGAGATGATGGCGTTGTTGGTTCTCTCCTTGAACAGCGTCAGCCGGACGCGGCCGTCGTCCCATTTACGCTCGATGTTCACTTCGCCATTGATGTCCTGCTCGGGCGTCAGGTTCGGATTGGCGAAGGCCGCGACGCCGTTGACCGTGATGTTCTGGTACAGCTCCGTCACCGTCGGGTAGCGGGAGGCCATGCCGAACGAGCCGGTCACGTTCCAGTCCCTGTTGAGATCGTAAGACAGCGAGGCCTTGGGCGAGAAATTCGTTGCGGCGAGCCCGGGCTGATTGAGGCCTGCGGTCGAGGTGATGACGCCCGCCGAACTCTGGATCGTGTTGATGTTGAAGCCGTTGAGGGCCCGCCAGGTTTCCAGCCGGCCGCCGAGCGTGAGCTTCCAGGCCGGCGCGATTTTCCAGGCGTCCTGTACCCATAACGCGGCGGTGCGGGTTTCGCCGACCCCTTCGGAATAGATCTGGCCGTTGCCGGACGCCGAGGCGTTGTTCCAGATC
>CAITEM010000283.1 GCA_903891395.1 uncultured Hyphomicrobiales bacterium
CGGCAGCGGCGCGCTCGGGCCGGCCGGCCTTGAAGGCGCCCGCTTCTTCCCAGGCCTTTGCAATACGGCCCTCGACTTCGGCGGGCTGATAGGTCTTATCGATCATTGTAGACGCTTTTGTTTCGCTTGATTTGGTGGGTTAGAAAGCCCGCCCCCCACCGAGAGTCAACTTTGCCGGACAATTCGACCATCCTCCCCGCCCCGCCGCCCGGCAGTGCCATGCGCGCCATCACGCTTTTGGCCGTCGCCGCCTTCGCCGCCCAGGCCATGGTGCGCGTGACCGATTCGCTGCTGCCGCAGATCGCCGCCGATTTCCAAACCACCGTGGGCGCGGCCTCCATCGTGGTCACGGTCTACCTCTTGGCACACGGTTCCGTGCAACTGGTGATCGGGCCGATCGGCGACCGCTTCGGCAAATATCTCTGCGTCTCTATCGCCGCGGCGGCCTCGGCGCTGCTGGTGCTGGCCTGCGGGCTGGCGCCGTCGCTGCCGCTGCTGGTCGCGGCGAGGCTCGGCAGCGGCCTTGCGACGGGCTGGATCGTGCCCTTCGCGCTGGCCTTTGTCGGCGACGTCATCCCCTACGAACGGCGTCAGCAAGTGATCGGTACGTTTTTGTCGGGGCAGATCCTGGGCCAGATGTTCGGTCAGGCCGCCGGCGGCGCGCTCGGCGATTATTTCGGCTGGCGCACGGTGTTCTTCATGCTCGCCGCCATGATCGGCATCGCCACAATCGGCCTGTTCTACGAACTGTGGCGCAATCCGGTGACGCATGCGAGCCGCACGCCCGCGCGCGCCGGCGCCGGTTTTGTCGCGGACTACATCGCGGTGCTGCGCTCGCCGTGGAGCCGCAGCCTGATCGCGCTGGCCTTCGTCGAGGCCGCGGCGATGTTCGGCGCTTTCGCCTTCGTCGGTGCCGACCTGCACGTGCGCTTTGGCGTCAGCTTCACCGTGGTCGGGCTGTTCGTCGGCTTCTTCGCGCTCGGCGGTTTGATCTACAGCCTGTCGGTGCGGCGATTGGTGGCGCATTTCGGCCCGGCCGGTCTCGCTGCCGGAGGCGGCGCCGTACTGGCGGTGGCTTATGTCATTCTCGCCGTCGAGCCGGTGGCCTGGCTCGCGCCGGTCGCCATTCTTGGCGTGGGCCTCGGCTTCTACATGCTGCACAATACGCTGCAGACCCACGCCACACAGATGACGCCGGAAGCGCGCGGCACCGCGGTCGGTCTATTCTCGGCGGGGCTTTATCTGGGCCAGACCGCGGGCGCGGCCTTGGGCGGAATGGTCTTCGACCGCTACACGGCGGTGCCCATCTTTCTATCGGCCGCCGTGGTGCTGCTGCTGTGCGGCCTGTGGTTCGCGCGCGCCATCAAACTGCGCGCCGCAAACGGCTAAGGCCTTCCGCGCGATACGCGCTCGATCTCGGCGCGCACGATGCGTTCGACCATGCTCGGCAGGTTGTCGTCGAGCCAGCCCTTGAGCATCGGCCGCAGCATTTCCTTGACCAGGTCCTCGAGCGTGCGGGCGTTGTTGCCGAGCACGGTGTGGGCCAGCGAGTTGAACGCGTTATCGACAGCCGACATGGTCGCACCCGAAATCAGCGCCTGATCGGGCACCGCAGCTTGCGTGAATTGCCGGCGCGCCTCTTCGGCGACGCGCGGCGGCGGCTCCGGCGCGCGGTCGGTGAAGATCACGTCGTTGGCGCCGTCGATGGTGCGGAAATTCGGCGCCGGCGGCGGCGCGGTGGTCGCCGTCATCGCCTCGGTCAGATCGAGAACATCGGACGCCGGGGCCGGCTTCGGCGCGGCAGCGGCTTTCGGCGGCGCGTCGAGGTCGGCCAGCATGGCGTCAATGTCCTGCTGATTATTGGCGACGGCCGGCGCGGTACGAACCGCGGGCGGCGGCGGCACGCGAGGCGCTGGCGGCGGTACAGGCGCGGGACGCGCCACAGGCGCTGCGGCCACCGGTGGCGCGGGCGGCGGCGGCGCAGGAATGGGCGCCGGCTTCGGCGCGACAGCGGCCTCTGCCGGTTTCGCGGCTTTGCCGCTGTCGTCGTCGGCGATGATACGCCGGATGGAGGCTAGGATTTCCTCCATCGAGGGCTCGGTGGCCTTCGCCGCTTGGGTCATTTCTTACTTCCCGACCGCAGGTTGGTGCGTCCCGCACGGCGACACGCCGAGGCATATGCGGAATAAGCGAATCGTCGCTTGAGTCCCTTTTATACGCCAGCTGCACGCAACTGTGGCAGTCCGAAAAGCGGAAACGGTAATGACCTGTGGACACGCAATCCGCGCGACCGGTCCGTGGAACCTGTCAGCGGCCGTCGGGGATGCGCACGCCGGCCCAGGTGTCGCGCACCTGCTCGTAATGCACCGTCGGGCTATAGACCGGCACGTTGAGTCCGAGCACCGGCGGCGTCAGGCGGCCGACCGAGGACAGCAAGGTGTAAGACGCGACGACGCGATCGCGTTGCGCGGTCACCAGCGACACGCGCGCGTTCACCAAAGTCTGCTGGGCGTTGAGGACGTCGAGCGTGGTGCGCTGGCCGACACGGGCTTCCTCACGCACGCCATTGAGCGCGATCTCCGAGGACTGTACCTGGGCCGTCGTCGCCTCGATATTGGCTTTCGCGGCATCGAGCTGACCCCATGACTGCACGACGGTCTGGCGCACCTGATCGCGCGCGGTGTCGAAATCCATCCGGCGCTGACCGAGCGTCTCTTTCGCCTGGCGGATCGCGGAATACTCGGCACCGCCCTGATAGATCGGTACGCTGAGGGTGCCGATCACCGAAGCCGCCGAAGTCTGGAACGTATTGAGGCTCTGCGCGCTCATGAAGTTCTGGCTGTAGCTGCCTTGCACGGACAGCGTCGGATACAGCGCACCTTCGGCAACCTTCACCTGCAACTGGGCGGCGTCGATGTTGTACTGCGCCGTGTTGACGGACGGATGCGTGGAACTGGCAAAGCCGATCGCGTCCGTCAGACTGCGCGGCGAGAAGCGATCGACCGGCGTGGCAGGCGTCAGTTTCGCGGCGTCGTGGCCGATCACCTGACGATAGACCGCGGCGGAGGTTTTGTAATTCGATTCCGCGGTGAGCACCTGCGAGCGGCCGGCGGCAAGACTCGATTCCGATTGCGCCACGTCGGTGCGTGTCACTTCGCCGACGTTGAAGCGGTCGCGCACCTGGCGCAACTGCTCCTGCAGCACTTCGACGTTGCGGCGCTGCAGATCGAGGATCGCGGTGTCGCGCAACAGGTTCATATAGGCGGTGGCGGCATTGAGCAGGACGGACTGTTCGGTGGTGCGCAAGGTCTCGCGCGCGGCCAGAACCTGGGCTTCGGCCTGCCGGGTGCGATTGGCGGTCTGGAAGCCGTTGAACAAAGTTTGTGTGATGGTGGCGCCCGCGCCGTAGGGCGAA
>CAITEM010000284.1 GCA_903891395.1 uncultured Hyphomicrobiales bacterium
CGCACGGCGTCCTGCAGCAAGGTTTCGAGTTGATCGGTCATCTCTCCGTCGCTGGCGCGGATCGGATTGGCGAGCCCGGCGCGAGCGGCTTCGCGCGCATCCCAATATTTCTCGATGCGTGGTGTGCCGCCAACCGGCAGCGTCAGGATCGAGCCCGGCTCCAGTTTGTGCACGCTCTGATAGATCGTCAGCGGGGCAGGCACGTAACTGAAGCGCATGAAGGAGGCCACAGCCGCGCGATCGATGCGCGGCTGCCAGCCGGGATAGGCGCGCAGGGACTTCAATTCCGAGCCGAACAGAAACAGTCCGTCGAACTGACCCCAGTACAGCGGCTTGATGCCGAGCCGGTCGCGCACCAGCATTAAACTTCGGTCGCGCCGGTCCCAGATCGCCAAAGCGAACATGCCGATCAGCCGCTTGATGGTCGCCGTGACGCCGTCGGCGGAAAACGCCTCGAGCATCACCTCGGTGTCGGAGTGGCCGCGAAAGGCGACGCCGCGCGCTTCGAGCTCGACGCGCAATTCTTGAAAATTATAGACCTCGCCATTGTAGCTGATGACGAAACGGCCGTCGGCCGAGGTCATCGGCTGATGACCGGCGGGCGACAGATCGACGATGGAGAGCCGCCGGTGGGTGAGGGCGATGCCCGCTTCCGGGTCGCTCCAGACGCCGTGATCGTCCGGGCCGCGATGGGCGAGGCAGTCGGCCATGGCGGTTGCGCCGCGCTCCAGCGTCTCGCGCGATCCGCCTGCCGAAGTCAAAACGCCTGCGATGCCGCACATGGTCTAGCCTGGAGAATTAGCACGGTGTCACGAACATGCTAGAAGGCATGCGACACCCGGCATAGGACAGTTTCGCTCGGAAAAATCAATGGCTTCGACCCCAATGCCGCGCGCCAATGAGCGTCTTAAGCCGGTGCTGGTCTATCTGGTGACCGAGGACTGGTACTTCCTGTCGCATCGCCTGCCGATGGCCTGCGCGGCGCTTCGCGCGGGCTACGAGGTCCATGTCGCGACCAATGTCGTCGATGGCGGCGCGGTCATCGAATCCTACGGCTTTAAGCTTCACCCGCTGAACTGGCGGCGCGGCAGCGCGCGGCCGCACGACCTTGTCCGTATCCTTGGCGAAATCCGTGCGCTGTACCGGCGGCTCAAGCCGGACCTCGTGCATCACGTCGGCGTGCAGCCGGTGATCATCGGCGCGCTTGCCAGCATCGGCCTGCCGATTGTGAAGCTGCATGCCATGGCGGGGCTGGGCTTTGCCTTCACATCGCGCACACCGCGGGCGCGCGCCACCGGCTTTGCCATGCGGCTGCTGATGCGCGCGCTGCTCAACCGGCCGCGCAACGCGGTGCTGGTGCAGAATCCGGACGACCGCGCCGCGGTCATGGCGTTGGGCATCGATGCCGGTCGAATCTATTTGATTCCTGGTTCCGGCGTCGACACCGAGAAACTCACGCCGATGCCGGAGCCTGCGGGTGTCATTACCGTCGGCTATATCGGCCGGCTTCTGGCGGACAAGGGCATCCGCGCGCTGGTCGATGCTTACAAAATTCTGGCCGCGCGCGGACGGGTTATCCGTTTCGTGCTGGCGGGCGAACCAGATCCCGCCAATCCGGCATCGATCCCGCCTGCCGAGATTGAATCGTGGAAAGCGATTGCGGGCCTCGACGTGCTCGGACACGTCGACGATATCCGCGAGGTCTGGGCCATGTCGCACATCGCGGTGCTGCCGTCGCGGCGCGAGGACCTGCCGAAAAGCCTGCTCGAAGCCGCTGCCTGTGGCCGCCCGATCGTCGCCACCGACGTGCCGGGCTGCCGCGAAATCGCGCGGCAGGACGTCAACGCGCTTCTCGTGCCGGCCGATGACGCCACGGCGCTGGCCGATGCGATCGATCGTCTGGCGGGCGACGCCGATCTGCGCCACCGCTTCGGCGCCGCGGGCCGCGCCATGGTCGAGGCCGAATTCTCCGAGCACCATATCGGTGCCGAGATCGTGGCGCTTTACGCCCGGCTGCTCGATTAAGCCGCGAAGCCATTGCATTCCAACCGGATAGCCGTCTAAACAGCCTCGCAATCCAGGGGCATTCCAGCGTGGCGCAGGCACGAAAAATCGCGGTGATCGGGCTCGGCTATGTCGGCCTGCCGGTTGCCGTGGCGTTTGCGCGCTCAGGCGCGCCGGTGGTCGGTTTCGACATCGACGCCAAGCGCATCGGCGAGTTGCGTTCCGGCCACGACCGCACGCGCGAGGTCGAGCCCACCGATCTCAAGCAGCCGGCGCTGCGCTACGAAAGCGACGCCGCGCGGCTTGCGGATGCCGACTTCTATATCGTCACCGTGCCGACGCCGATCGACGCGGAACGTCGTCCCGATCTGCGCGCGATGCTGGCGGCGTCGCAGACCGTCGGCCAAGCGCTCAAGCGCGGCGATATCGTGGTCTATGAATCGACGGTCTATCCCGGCGCGGTCGAAGAAGAGTGCATTCCGGTTCTGGAGAAATTCTCCGGCCTCAAAGCGGGCCCGGATTTTTCCGTCGGCTATTCGCCGGAGCGTATCAATCCCGGCGACAAGAGCCATCGCTTCGAAACCATCATGAAAGTGGTATCGGCGCTCGACGCGGCGACGCTCGATATCGTCGCCGAGGTCTATGGCTCGGTAGTGACAGCGGGCATTCACCGCGCGCCGTCGATCAAGGTGGCGGAAGCTGCCAA
>CAITEM010000285.1 GCA_903891395.1 uncultured Hyphomicrobiales bacterium
CTATCTCGCCGAGTTCGCCGGCGCCGACGTCACTGGCGTGACGCTGTCGCAGGAGCAGTACGGGGTCGCCAATGCCCGCGCTGCGGAAAAAGGTCTCGCCAAGCAGGCCCGGTTCAACCTCCAAGACTATCGCGACATCGCCAGTCCGTTCGATCGTATCGTTTCGGTCGGCATGTTCGAACACGTCGGTGTGAACCACTACGATACGTTCTTCCGCAAGAGCGCGCAGTTGCTCGACCGCGATGGCGTGATGCTGCTGCATTCGATCGGCCGCTCGGAAGGCCCGAGCAGCACCAGCCCGTGGATTTCGAAATACATTTTCCCTGGCGGCTATATCCCCTCTCTGTCGGAGGTATTGCCGGCGATCGAGAAGGCCGGCCTGCTGGTGACCGACATCGAGATCTTGCGGCTGCATTACGCCGAAACTCTCAAAGCGTGGCGCGAGCGGTTCCTCGCGCACCTCGAGGAAGTCGAGCGCATCTACGACAAGCGCTTCGTGCGGATGTGGGAGTTCTATCTGGCGGCGTCGGAAATGTCGTTCCGTGAACAGAACCTGATGGTATTCCAGATTCAACTCACCAAACGGCAGGGCATCGTGCCGATGACGCGCGACTACATCATGCACGAAGAGCAGCGTCTGCGCGCCGCGGACACCAAACGTTGGCCGCCGTTGCGGATGGCGGGCGAATAGCTCGCGGAAGGGAAACGTCAAGCTTCCTCGCCGATCAAACGCGGCTTAATTCATCGCCAGTGATTAGTGTGGAAAGTGTGAGATTGTTTACGTTCCGCGAGCACGCTCATCCGCGCGCGGTGTAAGCCATGGTCAACAAAGTTTCGCCAACTTGGCGGAACAGGGATCATCATGGCACCAGCCGAATCAGCTCTCCGCAAGCCGGCCAACGAACCCGCGCCGCTATTCCGTTCCGCACCGCACAATATCGAGGCGGAGCAAGGACTGCTGGGCGCGATCCTCGTCAATAACGAGGCGTTCTACCGCGTTTCGGATTTCCTCAACCCCGAACACTTCTTCGAACCGATTCATCAGAAGGTGTTCCAGGTCTCGCGCGACCTGGTCCGCGCCGGCAAGATTGCAACGCCGGTGACGCTGAAGACCTTTCTCGACGCTTCGACCGACATCGGCGGCATGACGCTCGGCCAATATCTGGCGCGGCTGGCCGCGGAAGCCACTACCATCATCAATGCCGAGGACTACGGCCGCACGATTTACGACCTGTCGATCCGCCGCACCCTGATCCTGGTCGGCGAAGACATGGTCAACGTCGCCTTCGACGCGCCAGTGGATTTGTCGCCGCGCAGCCAGATCGAGGACGCCGAGCGCAAACTCTACGAACTGGCCGAAACCGGGCGCTATGACGGCGGCTTCCAGGGCTTCGGCCAGGCGCTGACCACCGCCATCGACATGGCGGCGAACGCCTATCAGCGCGACGGCAAATTGTCCGGCATCGCCACCGGGCTGGACGATCTCGACCGCATGATGGGCGGTTTGCA
>CAITEM010000286.1 GCA_903891395.1 uncultured Hyphomicrobiales bacterium
ATGCCGGCGGCTCGTTTCTTTGGGCGACGCCGTTCTCGCTGCTCTGCGGCCTGGCGATCGTCGCCGGCTACGGACTGCTGGGCGCGACCTGGCTGATCATGAAAACGGAAGGCGCGGTGCACGACCGCGCCCGCGGCCAGGCGAAGGTACTGCTGGTCGCGGTCGTCGTGTTCATGGGCGCCGTCAGCCTGTGGACGCCGCTGACGCAGGCACGCATCGCGGAACGCTGGTTCTCGCTGCCGAATTTCTACTTCCTCTGGCCGGTGCCGGTCGTGACGGCGTTCGTCGTGTTCATGATCTGGCGCTGGATCGAGAACGGCCGCGACGCGCCGCCATTTCTCGCCACCATCGTCCTGTTCCTGCTCGGCTACCTCGGAATTGTGATCTCCAACTTTCCCTACCTGGTGCCGCCGACCCTCACCGTCTGGGAGACCGCGGCTTCACCGGCCAGCCAGATCTTCATGCTGATGGGCACACTGGTGCTGTTGCCGATCATTCTCGGCTACGTCGCGTTCATCTATTGGCTGTTCCGCGGCAAAGTGCGCGAAGGCGAAAGCTATCATTAGTCATTCCGGACGCCACGCAGTGGCGATCCGGAATCCAGAAACACACAAGCTGCATCTGGATTCCGTGTTCGCGCTGCGCGCGCCCCGGAATGACGCCTAAGGCGTCTGCGGCCGCACGACCGCCCAGCCGATGCGGATGAGCGGCAGCACGCCCTGCACCGCGCGCGAAAACGAGCGCGGTACTTCCGGCACCATGGCGGGAAACTGCAGCTTGAGCACCGGCGGCGGCGTGCCGGCGCTGTCGGCCGCCGGCCATACCAGCACCGCACCGTTCTGGTAGAGCTCGGTGGTCGTCACCCAGGGGCTGCGTTCCGGCGCCCAATCGAAATAGACATGCGGCCGGCTGGGCGCGACCAGCGCCACCAGCGGCGCGACGCGGCTGTCGCCGGTGACGTAAGGCATCGGCTTGCCGGTGCGACGCTGGAAGTTGTCGGCGAAGTAGCGGCCCTCGGCATTGGCCGGCTGCGCAATCTTAAGATCGACAGCGAAGGTCCACGGCAACACCGACAGGCTCAGCACCACCAGCGCCGGCGGCACGATCAGCAGTCCGGCCCACGCCGACGACACCAGCCGCTCGCGGTACAGCATCACGCGGTCGCCCGCGGCGACGATGACCGCCAAACCGGACAGCACGACGAGCGGCCCGATGCGATCGAGCGGACCCAGACGCATGCTGACGAAAGCGATGACCACGGCGCAGAGCGCGGGCGCCAGCGCGAAGAAATAGACGTAGTTACGCGCCAGGGATTCGATCGGCGCGCGGGTGATCTCCGGCGCGCGGTCGCGCCAGCGCCGCCGCTGTCCCGGCCAGCCGCTCGCCAGCACCGCGAGCAGGGCAAGCCCGAGATGGCTCAACACCAGCGCCGCCAGCAGCCAGACACCGGGCGACCACTTGCCGGCCACCGCCAGGGTGTCGTCGAGACCAGACGCGATCAGCCCGTAGCCGGTCTGCAGCCAGGCGGCGTGCGGAAACACCACGACGGCAAACAGCAGCGCCGCCAGCCAAGGCTCGGGATTGAGCGTCTCACTACGCCCGCGCGCGGTGGCGAAAGTGAACAGCACCATCAAGACGACCAGGATCAAGCCGACAAAGCTGGTGAGCAGCAACAGGCCGAGAAACAGCGCCAGCAGAAACCACGAGCCGCGCTTGCCCTCACCGACTGCGCGCCAGTAATGCAGCAGCGCCAGCGCCCACAGCGGCGCGGCGAGGACGGCCGGGCCGAAATCCGGGCTAGGCACCGTGAAGGCGGCGATGCCGATCATCAGCAGAATGCCGAGCACTGCGTGGCGCGTGCCGACGATGGCCGAGCCAAGCTTGAACACCGCCCAATAGGCCGTGACGATGCAGGCCTGCGCCAGCAGATACAGTCCAAAAATCCCGAGCAGCCGGAACGCGATCTCGCCCAGCCAGAAAGCCAGCGGCGGCCCGAGATAGCTGCCGAGCACGAATTCATGACCGATGGCCAGCAACAAAGGCACGTCGCCGGGCGGCGCGCTATAAAACAGCGACGGGATCAGCGTCCACAGCGTCGCTTGCGTCAACGCCACGGTCCAGAACACCACGACCGGGCGTCCGCGCAGGAACTCGATAATCAGTGATACGTAATGCATCGTGTTTTCTTAATCCCTCCCCTGAAAGGGGAGGATAGCGCGCCGAAACGACGTGAAGGCGTGCGGGGTGGGGTCATCTCACTACAACACGTAACCCCCACCCGGCCACTCGCTTCGCTCGCGTCCAGCCTCCCCCCGCGGGGGAGGAATAAGAATGGAGATAGAGAACTGCCGCTAAAGAGGCAACAACGCGGCCAATTGTTCCGCAACGGCGGCGTCGGCCGCCGCGGCCAAGGCGGCCAGCCGGGCGGCAACCGGCGCGAACGAGCGGCGGTGATGGATCGTCGGCCCCAGCCGCTGCAGCGCCGCGACGTGCTCGGGCACCGAATACCCCATGTGACGCTCGAAGCCGTAGCCCGGATGCTGCAGGCCGAGCCGCTTCATCAACCGGTCGCGGGTGACCTTGGCGACGATCGAGGCGGCGGCGATCGAATTGATCAGCGCATCGCCCGATACCACCGCCTCGCAATCGCAGCCGCAATCGATCTTCATGTTGCCGTCGACGAACACCAGCTTCGGCCGCACCGGCAGCGTGCGCACCGCTCGCGCCAGGGCCCAGAGCGAGGCGCGCAGGATGTTGTCGCGATCGATGCGCTCGGTCGAGCCGATGCAGATCGAGACATGCGCGCTGGCGCAGATTTTTCCGTACAGTTCTTCCCGTTCTTCGGCGCAGAGCTTCTTGGAATCGTTGAGGCCGCGCGGAATGCGCGCCGGATCGAGCACCACGGCGGCCGCCACCACCGGACCGGCGAGCGGTCCCCGGCCCGCTTCGTCGCAGCCGGCAACGGGAAACATGCCGCCGTTCAACGCGCGGCGCTCGCGCCGGAACGTCGGGCGCGGCGCGGGTTCCTTCAGCGGCAGGCGTTGGGCGGGTTTGGTTTTACTCTTCACGGCCATGATACCGCGATCAACGCGCGCGACTCAGGCCTTGTCAATCGCCGTGGCACAAGCCGGTGAAATGCGGGGATTGCGCTAAAACAAACTCATCTGCGCGTCGTCCGGCTTCGGATGGCGGAAATGCTCGGTGGTGAGCTGGCGTTTCGCGGTGTTGAGCCCGAGCTTTTCGCAAGCAATCTCGAAACGGCGGCCGAGCATCCAGGCATAAGGCCCGGTGCCCTTCATGCGCTTGCCCCACTCCGAGTCGTAATCCTTGCCGCCGCGCATGTCGCGGATCAGCTTGAAGACGTGACCGGCGCGGTCGGGATAATTCGCCTTGAGCCATTCGTTGAAAAGGTCGCGCACTTCCAGCGGCAGGCGCAGCAGCACGTAGCCCGCCTCCTTCACGCCCGCTGCTTGCGCGGCGTCGAGAATGCGTTCGATTTCCATGTCGTTGAGCGCAGGGATCAGAGGCGCCACCATCACCGTCGTCGGCACGCCGGCCTGCGACAGCCGGCGCAAAGTTTCGAGCCGCCGCATCGGTGTCGCCGCGCGCGGCTCCATCTTGCGCGCCAGCTCCGGATCGAGCGTCGTCACCGACAGCGCGACCTTGGCGAGATTGCGCTCGGCCATGCGCGCGAGAATATCGAGATCGCGCAGCACCAGCGCCGATTTGGTGACGATGCCGACGGGATGGCCGGCGCGGTCCAGCACTTCGAGGATACGGCGCATCACCTGATATTTGCGCTCGATCGGCTGGTACGGATCGGTATTGGTGCCGATGGCGATCACCTTCGGCGTATAATTCGGCGACGCCAGTTCTTTTTCCAACCGGTCGGCCGCTTCCGGCTTCACGAACAATTTGGATTCGAAATCCAGCCCCGGCGACAGGCCGAGATAGGCGTGGGTCGGCCGCGCGAAGCAGTAGACGCAGCCGTGCTCGCAGCCGCGATAGGGATTGATCGAACGGTCGAAGCCGATGTCCGGCGACTCGTTGCGGGTGATGATCTTGCGGGTGGCGTCGGTCTGCACCGTGGTCTTGAACGGCGGCAGTTCGTCGAGCGATCGCCAACCGTCGTCAAAG
>CAITEM010000287.1 GCA_903891395.1 uncultured Hyphomicrobiales bacterium
AAAATCACGTCGTCCATCGACGAGGCGCGCATGTATTTATATGAGCTTTCGCCCATCCCCCAGCGCAGCGCTTCGACCAGATTGGATTTGCCGCAGCCATTCGGCCCGACCACGCCGGTCAGACCCGGCTCGATCAGGAAATCGGTCGGTTCGACGAACGACTTGAACCCGATCAGGCGCAGACGCGTAAGTTTCATTGCTTCAGGCCTCGAACCCCAAACCTGAGTGAAAGCGCCACGCGCCGGTGGTCACGCCAGGTTTTACATGGAACAAATTTGCAGTCCGATCCGGGGCTTGGCCAAGACTGCGGGCACCTCAAGCACCGTGGCGGGACAATGAATCGCCAGACGCCTTGGAGCAACAGCGGGGCGCACCGGAAACGCGGTTTTCCAGACCTTTCGGCCGATTAGCGGTAAAATTAAAGCGTGGATAGCGCGCTTTTTACGCCGGCCTCAGGGCGAAAAACCCTTGTCAGCTCTTGAGTTGGGCGTCGATCAGCTTGGAAAACTCGTCGATTTCCATCGCGCCCGCGTAAGGGGTTCCGTTGATGAAGAAGGTCGGGGTCGACTGCACCTTGAACTGGTCCACGGCGCGCTGGCGGATGCTCTCGATACCGTCGAGCATCTTCTGATTCGCCAGGCATGCGTTGAAACTCTGCTCGGAGAAGCCGGCCTGCTTGGCGATCGCCATCAGCGGCGGAATCGGCTTTTCGACCGCCCAGGTGCGCTGCTGGCGGAACATGGTGTCGACCAGAGCGAAATAGCGCGTGGAGTCCTTTTCGCCGGCGCAGCGCGCCAGCATGAAAGCGGCCGCGGCCAAAGCGTCGAGCGGGAATTCGCGGAAGATGTAACGCACCTTGCCGGTATCGATGTAGCGCTTCTTCAGTTCCGGGAAGGTGGCTTCCTGGAAGTGAGCGCAGTGCGGGCAGGTCATCGAGGCATATTCGATGACGGTGACGGTGGCCTTGTCGTTGCCCATGCTCATTTCGGGCAGCGCGTCGGGCTTCATCAGGTCGGCCGGCGGAATGGCGTCGGCGGCCAGCGCCTGCGTGACGAAGGGCGGCAGTGCGGTCGTGGTCAGCAAGGCGGCGGCAAGCGCCAAGGTTGCGCTGCGCTGGCAAAACTCGCGTCGTGTGATCCGCACTGGAAGCTCCGTTAAGACGAAAGGCGCCGTTGGCGCAGGACGAGGTCGATTGGCTAGCTGGAACAGCCAATTGTGGCAATGGCGGGCCGCGATGCCAAGGGGCAGGCCGGCGAAGACAGCCTGAGGCTCACTTTCTCTTGATGGCGGCGCCCAGCCTCGCCAGTGCACCGCGCAGCGCCTCGTCTGTGACCTGCGGCATGCCCTCCGCGAGGCGGGCGGCGATGGCCGGATCGGGCGGGGTGGGGGGCTTGGCGTTTTCCTGGCGGCGCAGCGGCGCCTGGCGCAGCGCGATGCGGCCGATGGCCTGCCAGCCGAAGAAGCGATTGACGCGTTCCAGAATGACCGACGACAGGTGCTGGATCTCCAGCGCCGCCGGGCCTTCGACCCGCAGCATCAAAGTGGCGGGTGCCGGGGGCGCTTCGCCGGGATTTTGCTGGGCGCGCGGCCAGTTGATCTTCATCGGTTCGCTGTGGGCCGCGATTTCGGGGCCGGCGATGTCGGCCCAGCGGGTGATGATTTCGGCCGAGGCGAAGCCCTGCGTCTTCAGCGCGTCGTTCATGGTCGATCCCATGAATTCCGAAAGCGGCCGGGGAAAACTGCGCGCGGGCTTGCTCATTGAATGCTGCTTTGCGACATGCTGTGGGCCATGAGCGTAGCAGTCCGATTGCCCCGGCGAAAGAAAGCCGCGTCCGCGCCGCAGGCGGCCGACTTGCTGGCTTGGTACGACCGCCACCGCCGCGTGATGCCGTGGCGGGCCCGTCAGGGCGAGCGCACGCCGCCTTATGCGGTCTGGCTGTCGGAAATCATGCTGCAGCAGACCACCGTGAAAACGGTCGGGCCTTATTTCGAGAAATTTCTGACCAAATGGCCGACGGTTGAAGCGCTGGCTTTGGCCAGCCTCGACGACGTGCTGCGCGCCTGGGCGGGCCTCGGCTATTACGCGCGCGCCCGCAACCTGCACGCCTGCGCCCGCGCCGTTGTCGAACGCCACAACGGAATTTTCCCCGACACGATTGAAGGCCTGCTCGCGCTGCCCGGTATTGGCGATTACACTGCGGCCGCGGTCGGCGCGATTGCCTTCGACGCGCCCGCGGTGCCGGTCGACGGCAATGTCGAGCGCGTCGTGACGCGGCTCTATGCCATCGAAGAAGCGCTGCCGGCGGCGAAGCCGAAGATCAAAGAATTGGCGACGTCGTTGTTGCCGTCGCAACGCTCCGGCGACTTTGCGCAGGCTTTGATGGATCTCGGCGCGACCATCTGTTCGCCGAAGCGTCCCGCCTGTTCGTTATGCCCGTGGCACGAGCCGTGCGTCGCGCGTGCGGAAGGAAGGCAGGAAGAATTCCCGCACAAGGCGGCGAAGAAGGAAGGCAAACTGCGCCGCGGCGCGGCCTTTGTCGTCGTGCGTGACGACGGTTTCATCCTGTTGCGCACGCGGCCCGACAAGGGCCTGCTGGCGCAGATGACAGAAGTGCCAGGCACGGCTTGGTCGCACGACTTCAATCTTGCCGATGCGGAGGCCGGAGCGCCGTTAAAGGCCGGCTGGCGCCGGCTGCCTGGCGTGGTCGAGCACACCTTCACACATTTCCCGCTCGAACTGACGGTGTTTGCGGCGCGCGTGCCCAAGAGCAGTAAGGCGCCGAAGGACATGCGCTGGAGTGCAGTGAAGGACGTGCATGACGAAGCGCTGCCCACCGTCATGCGCAAGGTGTTGGCCCACGCATTCGCGATGCCCGCGCCCGCAAGGGGGAGGTTGCGCAAATCCGCTCGCTGAAAGCGAGTTGTTTCATCGCTTCATCGGGTCTATCCATTCAGCAGCGATAAGAATTCAAGCGGGGAGAAATGCCATGACTTTGTCGCTCAGCCGCCGTGCCGCCATGTCTGGGGTGATGGCCGGCACCGGTGCGCTCGCTTTGCTCGCCAATCAGCAAGCGGTGGCGCAGACCGCCGCTCGCAAGACCTTCGTGCTGGTGCACGGCGCCTATCATGGCGGCTGGTGCTGGAAGCTCGTCTCCGAGATTCTCGAACGCAATGGGCACAAAGTTTACGCGCCGTCGCTGACCGGCAACGGCGATCGCACGCATCTGTTGAGCAAGGACGTCACGCTCGACACGCAGATCACCGACATCGTCAATCTGGTGAAGTGGGAAGACCTCAATAACATCTGCCTGGTCGCGCACTCGTTCGGCGGCTGGCCGGCCTCCGGCGCGCTCGAACAGATCCACGACCGCGTCTCGTCGATCGTCTGGCTCGATGCCTTCAAGCCGCGTAATGGCGAGAAACCGCTCGACTACATTTCCGAGTTCAGCCGCAAGGCGCTGGAGGAAGCGACGGCGCGGGGCGAGCTTGGCCGCAAGCCGCCGCCGGCCAAGACCTATTCTGTGGTCGAGAAACACTATGCGTGGATCGACGCCAAGGTGACGCCCCAGCCGAACGCATTGACCTTCAACGCCATCGTGCTGACCGGCAAACTCGATACCATCGCCAAGAAAACGTTCATTCGCGCGCCGAAATACCCGCAGGCGGCGTTCGACCGCGCGCTGGCCGAATGCCGGGCCGACAAATCCTGGCAGACTTTTGTGAACGAGGACACCGGCCACGACGTCATGATCGACCGGCCGGAATGGGTCGCCGATCTGCTGATGAAGGTGTCGTGACGGTGATCTGCGACGCCAGCGGCAAATCGACCGGCGCACGCTCTTAAAAAGTAAGGATGGGGCACAAAATGTCCGATTGGACGCCGAACCTGCGCTATCCCGATCCTTACGTCACCTCGCTGGACAAGCGCTTCGACAGATACCGGCTGGCGCTGGCAAGCGTCGAGCGGCTCTACACCGGCACGCGTTGGGGCGAGGGGCCTGTCTGGTTCGGCGACGCGCGCTGCCTGATCTGGAGCGACGTGCCGGGCGACTGCATGTACAAATGGGACGAGGAAACCGGCCACGTCGCGCCGTTTCGTAAACCGTCTAACAACAGCAACGGCAATACCCGCGATCGTCAGGGCCGGCTCGTCACCTGCGAGCATCTGACACGCCGCGTCACCCGCACCGAACATGACGGCACCGTTACGGTGATCTGCGACAATTACGAGGGCAAGCGGCTGAACTCGCCGAACGATGTCGTCGTGAAGTCGGACGGCTCGATCTGGTTCACCGACCCGCGCTTCGGCATTCTCGGCAATTACGAAGGCAACATCGCAGAGCCCGAACTGCCGATGAACGTCTACCGCGTCGATGGCAACAGCGCCGCTGTCACCATTGTCGCGGAAGGTATCAACGCGCCGAACGGGCTCTGCTTCTCGCCGGACGAGACGAAAATCTACATTGTGGAATCGCGCAGCGAGCCGCGCCGCATTCTCGAATTCAATCTGACCGAGGACGGCCTCGTCATCGGCGCCGGCAAGGTGCTGATCGATTCCGGCCCGCACGGGTCGCCCGACGGCATGCGCTGCGACGTCGACGGCAATCTGTGGTGCGGCTGGGGCATGTCGCCGGAACTGGACGGCGTGCGCGTGTTTACGCCGCAGGGTGAGCCGATCGGTCACATTTCATTGCCGGAGCGCTGCGCCAACGTCTGCTTCGGCGGCGTCAAGCGCAACCGCCTGTTCATGGCGGCTGCGCATTCGCTGTATTCGCTCTACGTCAACACGCAGGGCGTGGCGGGCGGTTAGCGCGGCACGTCCGGCGGCGCTTCGGCGCGGTCGTCCGGGCCGTAGTCGCGCACGACGGTGGCAATGCGCAAGCGGTAGTTGGAAAACATCTCCTTACGGCCAAGCGCCATTGCCTGCCGGTGCTGAAGATGATTGCGCCATTGCGTCAGTCCGGCTTCGTCGCGCCAGAACTGGAGCGCCAAAAGCTTGCCTTCCTCGTAGATGCTCTCGAAACGCTCGACCGAAATGAATCCGTCGATCTTTTCAACTTCGGCTTTGAGCGCGGCGGCCATTTTCAGGTAATCTTCCCTGCGGCCCGCCGCCGGCCACACTTCAAAAATCACAGCCAACATGATCCAACCCCGTTTTCGAGGGGCTTAGTTTGTTTTGCAAAAAGAAAATACGCAACCGCCTTGCGGCCCGAACGCTGTCATTCCCGGGCGCGCGTAAGTGCGAATCCGGAATCCAGCGGTTTCATGCAGGGGCGGCTTCTGGATTCCGGGTCCGGCGCAAGTGCACCGTCCCGGAATGACGAAGCTAAATCGCCGGGATGCCGGCCGCCGCCTCGAGAATCGCGTTCTCGGCTTGCTCGGCCTTGGTCGGCTTCTTCAACTGACGCGCCGCCGCTTTGGCGTTGATCTTGCGCTTGGCGATGCCGCCGAGCTTCTTGTCGGTCGCCTTTTCCTC
>CAITEM010000288.1 GCA_903891395.1 uncultured Hyphomicrobiales bacterium
CGTAGAACCGCATGATCAGGCTGAACACGGTTGACTTGCCGCCGCCCGACGGTCCGACCAAGGCGGTCAACTGCCCCGGCTCGGCGGTAAAGCTCATGCCGCGCAGCACCGATTCATCGCTGCGGTAATGAAAGCTCACGTCCTCGAGCGTCAGCCGCGCGGTATCGACCTTCAACGGCGGCATGTCGATATCGCTTGGCTCGCTCGGCGGGCTGTCGATCACCTCGAACAGCACGCGTACGCCGACCAGAGCGCTGTTCAATTCGATGTTCAGCCGCGCCAGACGTTTGGCCGGCTCGTAGGCCAGCAGAAACGCCGTAATGAACGAGAAAAACTGCCCCGGCGTCGCGCCGGTGTCGATAACGCGGTAGCCGCCATAGGTAATGGCAATGGCGATGGCGCAGCCGCCCAGCGTTTCCATCAAAGGACTGGCGCGGGCGGAGACGCGCGCCATCTTGTTGGCTTCGTGCTCGACGGCCGCGACATTGTGGTCGAAGCGTTCGCGCATGATGTCTTCGAGCGTGAAGGCCTTGACGATGCGGATGCCTTGCAGGGTCTCTTGCAACGTCTCGAGAATGCGTGTGCCGCCGTGGAATTGCGTGCGTGCGATTACGTAAATGCGCCGCACCAGCTTGCGCAGCACCAGGAACGCCGGCGGCGCCACGACGAAGGCGAAGAACGACATCAACGGGTCCTGCACCACCATCACGGTGACGAGACCGATCAAGGACAGGAGATCGCGGCCGGCCGAGATCACCAGCAGGTTGATGACCTGCGTCGCCGACGCCGCGCCCGTCGACAGTCGCGCGATGAATTCAGTCGAGTGCCGGTTGGAGAAGAAGCTCAAGCCCTCGTTGAGCAGTTTGGCGAACACCGCGCGCTGGGTATTGGCGACGATGCGATTGCCGATATGCGACAGCAACACGCTGTGACCGTACGTGGCGACGCCCTTCACCGCGAACAGCGCGGCGGTGATGCCGCCGAGCAGCACGATACCGGCCAGATTCTTGTTGACGTATGCCTGGTTGATGACGTCGCCGATCAGATAGGCGCTCAGCGCCGTGCAGGCAGCCGACAGCGCCATCAGCACGAAGGCGACGGCGTACTTGCGCCAATGCACGAGGCCTTGCTCCGTCAGCAGCCGCTTGATCAGGGCCGAAGGGCGGTAGCGCTCGTCTTCTTCCGGTTTGGACGTGAGATCTTTCATCCACCCTCTGTCGGGTCGGTTTGGCAGCCTAGCAAAGGTGCTACCGGATTTAGCGCCAGGGTCATGCGCAACAGGGTGCCGCGCAGGGGCAGGGGTTTCCTGCCCGCTGGAACGGACAATTTCAAGCCAAAAAGTGTATAAAAGCGATGTGAAAACCGTAACTTGGCGGTGATTAAGCCACCGCGGTTTCGCGCTTGCTGGAAAGCCTGCGTTCCCAGGCGAAAGCGTGCGACACGATGGTGTCGAGGTCCTGGAACTGCGGCCGCCATTCCAGCGTGCCGCGGATGCGATCGACATTAGCGACCAAAGCCGCTGGATCGCCGGGCCGGCGCGGGCAGACCTCGACCGGGAAATCGCGGCCGCTGACGCGGCGCACCGCGTCGATGACTTCGAGCACCGACGCGCCTTTGCCGTAGCCGCAATTGAACGTCTTGCTCTCGCCGCCGCGGCGCAGATAGCCGAGCGCCGCCGAATGGGCGCGCGCCAGATCGCTGACGTGGATGTAGTCGCGAATGCCGGTGCCGTCCGGCGTCGGGAAATCGGTGCCGTAGATGTCCATCTTCGGCCGCTTGCCGAGCGCCGCTTCGCACGCGACTTTGATCAGATGTGTCGCGCCCGCGGTCGATTGACCGGTGCGCAGTTTCGGGTCGGCGCCGGCGACGTTGAAATAGCGCAGAATGACGAACCGCAGGCCGTGCGCCTTGCCGGCATCGTGCAGCATGATTTCCGACATCAGCTTCGACGTGCCGTAAGGCGAGATCGGCGCCGTCGCGACATTTTCCGGCACGGGATTCTGCTCGGCGTTGCCGTACACCGCAGCGGTCGACGAGAAGATGAATTGGCGCACGCCGCACTCGATGGCGACGTCGAGCAGCGCGCAGGTGTTCGTCGTGTTGTTGCGGTAGTATCCGAGCGGATTGCTGATCGAATCCGGCACCACGACCGAGGCGGCAAAATGAATGATGGCGGTGACGCCGTGGCGCTCGATGGTTTTCTTGACCAGATCGCGGTCGCCCGTGCTGCCGGCGACGAAGGGCACAGAGCCCGGAATCAGGAAGCGGAAGCCGGTCGACAGATTGTCGAGCACGACCACCGGCTCGCCGGCGTCCACCAGTTCATGCACCATGTGGCTGCCGATATAGCCAGCGCCGCCCGTGACCAGGATCGTCATGCTTAATGCCCTCGATAAGGCGAAAATCTTAACCGGTGACCGGTGAACGAGCCTTTAGGCCGCGCTAGAAGTGGCAGGGTTATGGCGGCCATGCTTAATGGCCGGTATACGAGTATTTAAAGACCCGACATGGCCGATATTCTCTTCATCAAGACCTCTTCGCTGGGCGATGTGATTCATCACATGCCCGCTGTCACCGAGGCGCGCCGCGCGCGCCCGGACGACAGATTTGCGTGGCTGGTCGAGGAAGCCTTTGCGCCGCTGGTACGGCTGCACCCGGCGGTGGACGACGTCGTGCCGGTGGCGTGGCGGCGCTGGCGCAAGTCGCTCTACATGCCGGCGACGCTGCGCGACGTCGCGGAGAACATGCGCTCGCTCGGTTCCAAGTCGTACGACGACGTGGTCGACAGCCAGGGCCTGCTGCGCACCGCAATCATGAGCCGCTTCGCGCGCGGCACGCGGCACGGCTACGATCGCCGCAGCATCAAGGAGCCGCTGGCGTCCGTCTTCTACGATGTCCGCCACACCATCAGCCGCGATCTGCACGCCGTGGATCGCAACCGCATTCTAACGGGCAGGGCGCTCGGCTACGAGCCGCACGGCGCGCCCGACTTCGGGCTGGATCGCGCACGGCTCAGGACGCCCGGTCCGCGCTACGCGATTTTTCTGCACGCCACCGCGCGCGAGGAAAAGCAGTGGCCCGAACAAAACTGGATCGCGCTCGGCAAGGCGCTGGGCCTTGACGTCGTGCTGCCCTGGGGCACCGAAACAGAGCGCGCGCGCAGCGACCGTCTCGCCGCCGCGCTGCCGAATGCGCGCGTGCCGGACCGCCAGCCGCTCGACAGCGTCGCGCGGCTGGTCGCCGGCGCGGAATTCGTCGTCGGCGTCGATACCGGTCTGCTGCACCTCGCTGCCGCGCTCAACGTGCCGCTGGTCGCGATCTTTGCCGGCAGCGATCCGGCTTTGACCAGACCGGTGGGCAACGGCCCTCTCGCCGTCCTCGGCAAGCAAGGCGCGCCGCCTTCGGTCGAGGCGGTGCGGCAAGCCGTCGCCACCGTTGCGCCCTGACATGAAATCGTTTGCGCGTTTCGGCCCGAGTGCTTAGTGAAGCGGTTGAAGCCGCCGGCCGTACCAACCCGAGGATGACCATGAAGTTCGGAAGACTGTTCTTAGCGTGTGCCGTGTCGATGCTGATGTCGGCGTCCGCCGCGTGGTCGCAAACGGCCTATCCCAACCAGATCGTGAAAATCGTGGTGCCGTTCTCCGCCGGCAGCAACACCGACATTCTGGCACGCATCCTTTCCGAAAAGCTCGGGCCGCTTTGGGGCCAGACGGTCATCGTCGAGAACAAGCCGGGCATTTCCGGCACCATCAGCGTCGCGAACAGTCCGGCGGACGGCTACACGCTGATGCTGACCTCCAACGGTCACACCATTCTCAGCGCGTTGAACAAGGATCTGAGCATCGATCCGATCACCGGCTTTGCCGGCGTTGCGGAGGTGGCCTCGGTGCCGCTGGTGCTGATCGTCGCGCCGGAGGTGCCAGCCACCAATCTCAAGGAATTCATCGCGCTGGCCAAAGCCAAGCCTGGCACGCTGAACTTCGCCTCGGCGGGGCTGGCGAGCTCGAACTACATCGCGGGCGAACTGCTGAAGCAGACGGCGGCGATCGACATCGTGCACATTCCCTACCGCGGCACGCCGGAGCAACTGACCAGCCTGATGCGTGGCGACGCACAACTGAGCATGGCGTTCCTGGGCACGGCGCTCAGCTTCATTCAGGCCGGCAAGGTCCGCGCTCTGGCGATTGCGACGCCGCAACGCAGTCCGTCGATGCCGGACGTCCCGACTTTCGCCGAGGCCGGTCTGCCGGACTACAAATATGACTCCTGGTTCGGTCTGATGGCGCCCGCCAAGACCCCGGCGCCGATCCTGAAAAAGATCAGCGACGATGTCGCAAAGGTGATGAAGGAGCCCGAGGTGGCGAAGCGCCTGGAGACCTTGGGCGCGGTGCCGGTCGGCAACACGCCCGCGCAGTTCGACGCCATCATCCGCGCGGATGCCGATCGTTACGGCAAGCTGTTGCGCGCCGCCGGCATCACGCCGAAATAAGCGAGCGGTTCAAGACGGGCGGAGGCGATGCCGAAGACACGACTGGAAGCATTCAGCGATGGCGTTCTGGCCATCATCATCACCATCATGGTGCTGGAGCTGAAGGTGCCGCATGGCGAAGACCTTGAGGCGTTGCGGCCCTTGCTGCCCGTGTTTCTCAGCTACGTGCTGAGTTTCGTCTACGTCGGCATCTACTGGAACAACCATCACCACATGCTGCACACGGTGAAGAATGTCTCCGGCGGCGTGCTGTGGGCCAATCTGCATCTGCTGTTCTGGTTGTCGCTGTTCCCTTTCGTCACCGCGTGGATGGGCGAGAACCATTTCGCGCCGCTGCCGACGGCCCTGTATGGCGTTGTGCTGATGATGGCGGGTTTCGCCTGCTGGATTCTGTCCGGTACGATTATCAAGCACGACGGCAAGGATTCACTGTTGGCGAAGGCGATCGGCAAGGACATCAAAGGCAAATTGTCGGTCGTGCTTTATATCGTCGCGATCCCGCTGTCGTTTCTCACGCAATGGGGCGCGGAGATTGCCTACGTTTGCGTCGCGTTGATGTGGCTGGTGCCGGACCGGCGTATCGAGCGGGTGTTGGCTGGGTCGGCATAGCGGATTGACGCAGTGGTCACGCCGCACCGGCGCGCAATGCGTCGTCGGTGTCGACGCCGGTCTTTGTCAGGGCTCGACGCGAATGTGGCCGTCGCGCGCAACGGCGGTCCAGCGCGCGATCTCGGTCGTGACCAGCCGGCCAAGGACGCCGGGTTCGCCGCCCTGGACGATCAAGCCTTGCTTGTCGAGATTTGCGGCAACGCCGGCGTCGTGGATCACGCGATCGATGTCCGCGTTCAGTCGCGCGACGATCGCCGGCGGCGTTCCGGCCGGCGCGAAGACGCCAACCCATGTGACGGCTTCGAGGCCCGGATAGCCGCTTTCGCCGAGTGTTGGAATGTCGGGGAAGTGAGAGTCGCGCTGCAGGCTGCCGACGGCCAAGCCCCGCAACTTGCCGGCCGCGATTTGCGGCGCGGCCAGCACGCCCGACATCATTGTAAATTGAGTTTCGCCCGAGATGGTCGCGAGCATCGCCGGTGCGCCACCGCGATAGGGAATTTGCGTGGCCGCGACCCCAGCCACAGACGCCCACTGCGACAGGACGAGATGGGCCTGACTGGCGACGCCGGGCGTCGCGAAAGAAAATTTATTGGGCTGCGCCTTCGCCAGCGCCGAGAATTCCTGCATGCTGTTCGCCGGCACCGCCGGATTGACCAAAAACATCAACGCGTTTTTGCCGATCAGAATGACCGGCATGAGATCGCGTTCCGTGTCGAACGGCATCTTGCGGACGGCGGGATTGACCGAGTGCGAAGCGGGCACAACGACAAGCGTGTAGCCGTCTGGTGCCGACTTCGCAACGAAGTCGGTGCCGATCAGGTTGTTCGCGCCGGTCTTGTTCTCGATCACGATGGGCTGTTTCAAGGCCTCGACGAGTTTCGGCTGGATGATCCGCGCGACCGTGTCGTTAATGCCGCCGGGCGAGGCCGGCACGATCAATTTGATCGCATGGTCTGGATAGTCCGCGGCTAACGCCGGCGCTGCCAGTACCAGGGCCAAACCCAATGCCAGGGATATTCGCACTCTCATTGTCCGGCAGACCTCTGGATGACGCTGTCTGCATTTTCGGCTGTTTCCCCGGCCCAGGCGACGTGCTGATCGGGCCGCACGAGGATCAGCGGCGATCCATAATTTTCGCGCGCCGTTGCCGACGTGTCGCGGACAATCTTCAGCGGCACTTTGCGCGACCGTGCCGCCCGTTCGAAGGCATCCGCATCCGTATCGGCCGCCAGCGCCATGAGCGTGAAGTCTCGCCCCAATTCCTCATAGACGTTGCGTCCGCTCGACAAGACCTGCGGCGAAAGATGGTGGCCTGCGCGCGCCTCAAGGCTGTGAACGCCGCGGGCCGCGGTTTTACCATCCGGCAGTCCGCATATGATCGCGGAGGCGTCATAGTGCGGTTCATAGGCTTTGCGCCGTGAACCGACATCGGTTTCGCGCGCCTTCCACGCCGCCTCAAACTCCGCACGATCGCGCGTTGGATTGTAGCGCGTCAGGAACGCATCGTCCTGGCGGATGCGCGCGGCAATGAAGTCCTCTGCGACTTCGCGGAAGATCGGCTCTCGCTCGGCCGAATAGCTGTCGAGAAGTCCGTCGCCGCCCCAGCCGGCGAAGGACGCAGCAATTTTCCAGCTTAGATTGACGGCGTCTTCGAGGCCGTTGTTGAGGCCATAGCCGCCATAAGGCGGATGACTGTGGGCTGCATCGCCGGCGATAAAGATGCGGCCATCGCGGTAAGTCGAGGCGACGGCGTTGCGCAGATCCCAAAATCCTGCGTGGACGATCTCGAAATCGAACTCAAAGCCGGTGGCGTTGAACAGGCATTCATGGAAATTGAAATTCTTCCGGTCGACATCGTTCGGAACCGGGACATGGAAGAAAAACTCTTCGCCGACATCGACGCGTCCAAAGAATTTCCAATAGCCGTGCAGGTCGGGATCGAGCACGCGATAGGTCGATCGCTCCGGAAAGCGCTTGAGTTTCTCGTGCAGGTCGCGCGATCGAAAAACGATCAGCACCGTGTTTTGATCGAAATTCGTTCCGCTGCGCGCGATGCCGGCGCCCTCGCGAACCATGGAGTGGCTGCCGTCGCATCCGATGAGATAGTCGGCTTCAAAAGTTGCGTTCGTGCCGTTTTCGTCGATGGCGGTCGAGCGTACTTTGTTTGGAGATTGTTCAATCTTGGTCGCCGTGACGCCGAGCCGGAGGTCGACATTCGGCAGGGTTTCCAGCCGCCGGCGTAAGACGGCTTCCATTCTGTATTGGGGCAGCCGCTCGTTTTTCTGGAAGAAGAAATCATTGACGACTTCCCGGCCGGCTGGTGCGTGCCAGTAGTCGCTAGCGAGATTGCCGTAAGCCGTGATTTCGCCGATGGGATAACCCCGCGGCATGAGGCGGGCGGCCCGCAGTTCTTCCGTTAGCCCCCAGAAATGGAAGTGCTCGAGGGTGCGCTGGGTCAGCCCCTGGCCTTTGGGAATGTTGCCGAGCGTCGTCCTGCTTTCGAGGACAACACTTGAAACACCGCGCAGACCCAGATCGAGCGCCAGCGCGCAGCCGACGGGGCCGCCGCCCACGATGATCACATTTCGTTGGTTCACTTTATCTGCCCGGCTCAGTCTTACGTCGCCACCCGATGACGCTGTCCGTCACGCCGCGCAATTCTAGGCGGCTCCGGCGCGCAGCAGGTCGTGCACATGGATGACGCCGACCGGCTTGCCGGCCTCGACCGCGAACAGCGCCGTCACCTTCAGCGAGTTCAGGATATCCAGCGTCTCGCTAATCAACTGATCGGGCCGCACGGTCTTGGGCTTGCGCGTCATCACGTCGTCGACCAGCGCGTCGAGCAGGTTGTTGCGCATGTGCCGGCGCAAATCGCCGTCGGTGATGATACCGACCAGTTTCGCATTGCCGTCGGTGATGCCGATGCAGCCGAAGCCCTTGGCCGACATTTCGAGAATGGCCACGGACATCGGCGTGCCGAGCGGCGCCAGCGGCACCTGGTCGCCGGAATGCATCATGTCGCGTACGGTCTTGAGCAGTGCGCCGAGCTTGCCGCCCGGATGCAGCATGCCGAACTGCACGGCGGTAAAGCCGTGGCTCTCCAGCAGCGCGATCGCCAGCGCATCGCCGAGCGCGAGCTGCATCAAGGCCGAGGTGGTGGGCGCCAGATTGTGCGGACAGGCTTCGTCGGCCTGCGGCAAGGTCAAAATGACGTCCGCGGCCTTTGCCAAGGTTGAATCGGCGTTGGCGGTCATCGCGATCAGGCCGATGTTGTGACGCTGCGAATAGTCGGTGAGGTTTTTCAACTCGGCGGTTTCGCCCGACCACGACAGCGCCAGGATCACGTCGGCTTTGGTGATCATGCCCATGTCGCCGTGGCTGGCTTCGGCCGGATGCACGAACAGCGCCGGCGTGCCGGTGGAGGCGAAGGTCGAGGCGATCTTGTGGCCGACATGGCCCGACTTGCCCATGCCGGTGACGATGACGCGGCCTTGCGCGGCGCGGATCAGTTCGATGGCGGCGGCGAACGTCGCGCCGAGACCGTCGCGCAGCGCCGCGGCCAGCGCATCGATGCCGCTGCCTTCGGCGTCGAGCGTGCGCAATGCCGAGTCGACCGCGGCCTGAGCGCGGTCGGATGTCATGTCGGCCGGCTTGCCGGCTTGCTTGAGCTTGGCCATGCGGTAATTCGGTTCCTCATCGTGGCGGGTTTGATAGCACGGAATGCCGGGTCCGTCAGGTTCGGCCGGGGACAAGTGTTAACGGCGTAAGTTACAGAAATTATACGGCTTTCGCCCGGCCGAGCACGTCGCGCACCGCGCCGAGGACGCGATCAATGCTGACATCGTCGGTGCGGTGATGGGCGACGGCGTCGTTGCCCTCGCTACGGGCCCGCAGGCGGGACGCCTCGTCGCCGGGCGGTTCGAGGATGGCGGCGACAGGGTTCAGCGGCTTCCAGTGCCACGGGCTGGTCGGCCCGAAGATCGCGACTGTCGGCGTGCCGATCGCGGCCGAGATGTGCATCAGGCCGGAATCGTTGGTGACGGACACGTCGGCGGCGGCCAGCGCCAGGATGGCGTTGCGCAGATCGTCGCTGGTGAGGTCGCGCACGCGCGCGCCGCCGGCTTCGGCGATTTGCCGGGCAGCCGCGGTTTCGCTCGGCCCGCCGAGCACCCAGACCGACGCGCCGTCTTTCGTCAGCGCCCGCGCCAGTGCGGCATAGTGCGCGACTGGCCAGGCTTTGCCGGCGCCGACCGCGCCGGGCGACAGGGTGACGATAGGGCCGGCGTCCGCGCCAAGCCCACGCGCGGCGCGCCACTGCGCGACGTCGGCGTCCGGCACGCGCAATTCCGGCAGCGGCCATTTGTCCGGCATTGGCGCGTTTGCCGGCAATGCCAGCGCCCCCATCTGGTCGATCATGCGCGGCAGCGCGCGCTCGCCCCAGCGCATGTCATTGAGCAGGCCGAAGCGCGCTTCGCCGGCAAAGCCGGTGCGCACCGGAATGCCGGCCAGCCAGGGCGCCAGCGCGGCTTTCCATTTGCGCGACATCACCAGCGCCTGGCCGTAATGACCGGTGCGCAGTCTGTCCGCCAGCTCGCGCTGTTGGGCGACGCCGAGCCTGCGCCGCGGCATGTCGACGACGATTGCCTGCCGGACGCCGGGCATGTAGTCGGCGAGCGGCGCGCAGAGCGAGCTTGAGACCATGTCCACCGGCCGGTCCGGGTTCTGCTCGCGCAACAGCTTGGCTACCGAGTGGACGCGGACGAAATCGCCGATCCAGACATAGGGCACGATAACGATGGGGCGGCTGTCGGAGGTCATTGGGGCCGGCTGGCAGTGGCTTTAATACGCGTGGAAAGGCGTTACCGCGCAGGGGAGGAACCGTCCAGCGGCCCTGTTTACCGTTTCCAGCGCCAATTGCGGGGCAAGGGACCCTAATATTTGCGCCTTTCCCCGGTCTCGGGCAAAGGTTCACCCGGTTTGACGGGGTTTCGGCATGTTTCTCGTGACCGGCGGCGCCGGATTCATAGGTTCCAACGTGGTCGCCAGTCTCAATGAGACCGGCGCGACCGACGTCGTGGTCAACGACCTGCTCGGCAAGGACGACGCCAAATGGCGCAATCTGGCCAAGCACCAGGTCGCCGACCTGGTGCCCCCGGCCGACCTCGCCAAATGGCTCGACGGCCGCAAGCTCGACGCCGTGATCCACATGGGCGCCATTTCCGACACCACGGCGACCGACGGCGACCTGGTCATGGAGAACAATTTCCGCCTGTCGCTACGGCTGCTCGACTGGTGTACCGAAACCAGAACGCCGTTCATCTACGCCTCGTCGGCCGCGACCTACGGCGATGGCGCCCAGGGCTTTACCGACGACTGGTCGCTGCCGGCGCTGCGCCAGCTCAAGCCGCTCAACCTCTACGGCTGGAGCAAGCATTTGTTCGACCTCGCGCTGGTCGACCGCTACGTGAAAAAAGAAAAGCTGCCGCCGCGCTGGACCGGCCTGAAATTTTTCAACG
>CAITEM010000289.1 GCA_903891395.1 uncultured Hyphomicrobiales bacterium
CATATTATGGAATATTTCTATATGGCCGGTTGGGGCTATGGATCAGTTTCAGCGGGGCTATGGATCAGTTTCAGCTTTGACAAACCGCCGTAATACCGTGGGAAATATCGGCTATCTGAGCTTGGCACCGGCTCCCGATAAGTATTTTATACCAAGGCGTTATCGGATAATTCTGAGGTTCTAGATTAATTCGTCTCAAAGCTGATGCCGTCGAACGCCGGCTGAATGTGCGGCGGCAAGGACGAGCGCAACGCCTCGTAATCCAAATCGCTGTGCAGGTTCGTCAGAATGGCGCGCTTTGGCTTGATCCGAGCGATCCATTCCAGCGCTTCCTCGAGATTGAAATGACTGGGGTGCGGCGGCCGGCGCAAGGCGTCCACGATCCAGACTTCGAGCCCAGCCATGGCAGCTTCGCTGGCCGGCGGCAGGCGCTTCAGATCGGCAGAATAGGCGACATTGCCGAACCGGAAGCCCAGCGAACTGATGTCGCCATGGTCCTGCAGCACCGGCAAAACGTCGATAGGGCCTCCCTGCCCCTCGATGGTGACCGGTTGGCCGGGATGCAGCCGGTGCTCGCGCGCAATCGGCGGGTATTGGCTGCCGCCGGGGGTCTCGAAGCAATAGCCGAAGCGCGCCCGCAGCGACGCCGAGGTCGGCTCGTCGGCCCAGACGTCGACCTGGCGGCGGTTGTGGATGAAAAGCGGCCGCAGGTCGTCGATGCCGTGGGTGTGGTCGGCATGCTCATGGGTGAACAGGACGCCGTCCAGTTTATCGACCTGGGCGTCCAGGAGCTGCTCGCGCAGGTCGGGCGTCGTGTCGACCAGCGCGCGCGTCATGCCTTGTGGGCCGGTTTTTTCCACCAAAAGCGAGCAGCGCCGGCGTCGGTTTTTCGGATTGTTCGGATCGCAGTCGCCCCAGCCGATGCCGACGCGCGGCACACCCATCGAGGAGCCGCAGCCGAGGATCGTGAATTTGACGCTCATATTGCGATCCTCGCGGCCACTCCAGCCAGTTCGCGCGGCACTTTGTTGAACAGCCGGTAGAAATTCTCCGTGGTCTGGTGCGCGATTTCGTCCGCCGAGACGCCGCGCGTGGTGGCCAGCATCTTGGCGGTTTCGACCACGTAAGACGGCTCGTTGCGTTTGCCGCGATACGGCAAGGGCGCGAGGTAGGGCGAGTCCGTTTCCACCAGTACGCGCTCGGCCGGCAGGTCCTTGGCGATGTCGCGCAAGTCCTGGCCGTTTTTGAAGGTCAGGATGCCAGTGAAGCCGATATAAATGCCGAGATCGACGGCCTGGAAGGCCAGATTACGGCCGCCGGTAAAACAATGGAGCACGGCCGGGAAGGCGCCCTTCCCGGTTTCTTCTGTCAAAATGCGCGCTATATCGTCGTCGGCGTCACGCGAATGAATGACCAGCGGCAGGCCTGTTTCACGTGAAGCGGCGATGTGCTGGCGAAAGCTCACCGCCTGATTGTCGCGCGATCCCGTGTCGTAGTGATAGTCGAGACCGGCCTCGCCGATCGCCACGACTTTCGGATGCTTTGCGATCGCGATCAGGTCGGCGGCGGTCACGTCCATCTCCTCATCGGCATGATGCGGATGGGTCCCGACCGAGCAGAAAACGTCTGGATATTTCTCAGCAATCGCAAGAATCTGCGCGTGTTTTTTCACCCGAGTCGAGATCGACACCATGCGGCCGATGCCGGCCGCGCGGGCCCGCTCCACCACATTGTCGAGCTCGGACGCAAAATCGGGGAAATCGAGGTGGCAATGGCTGTCCACCAGCATGGTCAGGCCTTCGGCGCTTTCGGGCCCTTGGCAGGCTTTACCGGCTTGGCTTCGCCCTCGGCTTCCGGCTCGACATAACGCGGAAACACGCCCGCTGGCGTCGGCAACGCCATGCCCGGCTTAAGCCGGTTGCCTGGCGTCAAAGCCGAAAACTCCCGCTCCTCAAGCGAAACGTTGAGCAACGCCAGAAACTTGGCGGCCGAGTCCGGCATAAACGGCTGGGCCAGGATCGCCACCTGCCGGATCACTTCCGCGGTCACATACAAAATTGTGCCCTGGCGTTGCGGATCGGTTTTGGCCTTGCCCCACGGTGCCTCCGACGCGAAGTAACGGTTGGCATCGGCCACCACCGACCACACCGCGCCCAGCACCTGATGCAGTTGTTGCGTCTTCATATGCTCGCGCGCGCTAGCGATCATGCCATCGGCCGCGGCCAGAATGGTCTTGTCCTCAGGCGTGAGCTCGCCCGGCTCCGGCAGCACGCCGCCGAAAGCTTTCGCCACCATCGACAGCGAGCGCTGCGCCAGGTTGCCGAGGTCGTTGGCGAGGTCGGCATTGATGCGGTTGACGATAGCTTCGTGGCTGTAATTGCCATCCTGCCCGAACGGCACCTCGCGCATGAAGAAATAGCGCAGCGGATCGACGCCGTAGGCCTTCACCAGATCGAACGGGTCGATCACGTTGCCGACCGACTTCGACATCTTCTCACCGCGGTTGAACAGAAAGCCGTGCGAGAAAATACGCTTCGGCACGGCGACGCCGGCCGACATTAAAAACGCCGGCCAATAGACCGCGTGGAAACGCACGATGTCCTTGCCGATGACGTGCAGTGCCGCCGGCCAATAGCGCTTGAACTTCTCGCTCTGGTCGTCGGGAAAGCCGACGCCGGTGAGGTAATTGGTCAGCGCGTCGACCCAGACATACATGATGTGCTTCGGGTTGCCGGGCACCGGAATGCCCCAGTCGAACGTCGTTCTCGATAGTGAAAGATCTTTCAGCCCGCCTTTGACGAAGCTCGCGACTTCGTTGAGCCGCTCCTTCGGCAGCACGAAATCGGGCACGTCGGCATAGAGCTTGAGCAACTTGTCCTGGTAGGCCGAGAGCTTGAAGAAGTAGCTCTCCTCCTCCACCCACTCGACCGGCGTTCCCGTTTTTGTGGCGAGCCGCACTTTGTGTTCGTTGAGGTGCGTTTCGTCCTCGGCGTAATAGGCCTCGTCGCGCACCGAATACCAGCCGGCATATTTGTCGAGATAGATGTCGC
>CAITEM010000290.1 GCA_903891395.1 uncultured Hyphomicrobiales bacterium
ATCTGCTGCCTGCGCCCCGGGGTGCCGGGTCTGTCCGAGAATATCCACGTCAAATCGATCGTCGGACGCTTCCTCGAGCACGGCCGCATCTATTGTTTCGGGGCCGGACACTTGCTGCCGCATACCAAGGCCGCGCTGTACATTTCGTCCGCCGACATGATGCCGCGCAATCTCGACCGCCGCGTCGAGGTGCTGTGTCCCATTTTGAACGCGACGGTGCACGAGCAGATTCTCGGCCAAATTATGGTGGCGAATTTCAAGGATAACGAGCAGAGCTGGACGCTCTTGCCCGACGGCAGTTCGACGCGCATAAAGGCCGCGCCGGGCGAGGAACCGTTCAACGCCCATAAGTATTTCATGACCAATCCGAGTCTGTCTGGCCGTGGTAAATCGCTCAAGGAATCCTCGCCGCGCAGTCTCCTCCGCCGCTTCGTCGAAGGCGCGTAAAAGCGCGCGTTCGGTATCCGGCTCCGTTAAAATTCAGTCGGCCAAAGGCCGCCTCGACCATGGCCCGCCGATCGCCGTCATCGACATCGGCTCGAACTCCGTCCGCCTCGTTATCTACGAAGGCCTGACGCGTTCGCCGACGCCGATCTTCAATGAAAAGGTGCTGGCCGGCCTCGGGCGGCAAGTGCAGACCACCGGCCTGTTGGCGCAGGACGCCATCGACACCGCGCTGACCGCGTTGGTGCGGTTCCGCGCGCTTTGCGACACGCTGCACGTCCGCAAGACCTGGGCGATCGCCACCGCCGCCTGCCGCGACGCCCGCAACGGCCGCGATTTCATCGGCAAGGCCCAGAAAATCTGCCGGACGCGGATCGAGATTCTCTCCGGCAAACGCGAGGCTCAACTCACGGCGCTCGGGGTTATCTCCGGTATCCACAAACCGGACGGACTTGTCGGCGATCTTGGTGGTGGCTCGCTCGAACTCGTCGACGTGCACGGCGCGCGCGTGCGGGGCGGCTTGACGCTGCCGCTCGGCGGTCTGGCCTTGCAGGACATCGCCGGCCGCTCGCTCAAGAAGGCCGAAAAGGTCGTTGAAGATTCTCTTCGTGGTTTGCCGCTGCTCAAGGCCGGCGCGGGCCGCACGCTTTACGCGGTCGGTGGCACCCGGCGCGCGCTGGCGCGGCTGCACATGTGGCAGACCGGCTATCCGTTCCACGTTATGCACAATTACCGGATCGCCGCGCGCGAAGCGCTGGATTTCTCGCGGCTGGTGCATCGCGTCGATACCGAAACTTTGTCGAAGATCGAAGTCGTGAACGCCGCGCGCCGCCCGCTGCTGGCCTATGCCGCGGTGGTGCTGGAAGATCTGGTGCGCATCGTCAAGCCGAAGGATGTCGTGTTCTCGGTGATGGGTGTGCGTGAAGGCTTGTTGTATTCCCTGCTCAAGGCGCCCGAGCAGCGGCGTGACCCGCTGATCGCGGCGGCCGCGGACCTCAACGTGTTGCGGTCGCGATCCCCGGCGCACGGTGAAGAGCTGATCGCCTGGACCGACCGTTTCATCGAATCGTCCGGTCTCGATGAGACCGCGGACGAGCGGCGGCTCCGGCACGCAGCCTGCCTTCTGGGCGATATCGGCTGGCGTGCGCATCCGGATTATCGCGGCGAGCAGTCGATGAACATCATCGCGCATGGCGCCTTTGTCGCCATCGATCATCCCGGCCGCGCCTATCTCGCGTTGGCGGTCTATTTCCGCCATGCAGGTTTGAGCGAAGACGAATAGTCGCCGCGCCTGCGCGAACTGGCGACGCCGCGCATCATCGACCGCGCCCGTGTGCTCGGCGCGGCGATGCGCGTCGCCTATATCCTGACGGCCGGGCAGGACGGCGTCTTGCCCAAGACGCCGATGCAGGTGACGCGTGGTCGGTTGGTGCTGAAGCTGCCGGGCCGTTTTGGCAAACTCGCGAGCGACCGGCTCTTGAGCCGCCTGAAGCAACTCGCGCGTCTGGTCGGACGCCAGCCGGCAATCGAGGCGTAGCCACCGCAGCCTCCGCCGCGGTGAGAGGTTTCAAGTATTTGAGAAATTGCTATGGTCCCGGGCAAGCGGGGGCCGCAAGAGCCTCCCATTCTGGGGCGGCGACAATGAATCGTAGGGATCGGCGCGCGGGGCGGGCGCAGAGTCCACCCGCGGCTTGGCGGTCAGGGCTGTCGGCTGACACTCTCTTCAATGCCGCATGCGAACATCACGGCGCCGGACGGCTGGCCGAAGCCGAGCGTGACTACCGCAACGCTCTCGACATCGAGCCACAGCATGCCGACAGCCTGAATGGTCTTGGAATCCTCGCCCATCAATGCGGACACAGCGACGACGCGATTGCGCTGATCGGGCAGGCGATCAGCTTGAACGGGCACGTCGCGCAATTTCATTACAATATCGCGCTCGTCTTCGCCGCGGTGGGCCGCATGAGCGAAGCCGAGAGGCACAATCGCCGCGCCATCGCGCTAAAGCCGGATTATGCCAATGCGCATACCAACCTCGCTGGTGCGCTCTCCGCTCAAGGGAAATTGGACGAAGCGGCGGTTCATTTTCGCCACGCGCTGGCCCGCACACCTGACGTGCCCGCCGCTTATGCCAATCTCGCCAATGCGCTTTTGGCCAACGGCGAGCCGGAGGAGGCGCTCAGCGTCGTCGTGCGCGGACTATCCGTTCAAGACAACGAGGAGATGAAAGTTCTTTTCGTTCGCTGCGTCGAAGACATGCAGTTCGTTCCCAAGGTCCCGGGACTTGTCCCGGTCCTCGATCTCGCCCTGAAGGAAAGCTGGGGTCCGCCCGAAATGTTTTCGAGCGTGGTCACGGCCATCTTGAAACAGAACGGGACCGTTGCGGCGCCCTCAAAGGATTCGCGGGCGGTTCAAAGCCTCGAGGTCTTGGCCAAAGACCATCTCCTTCAGTACCTCATCGTGTCGATGCCGATCCGCGACGTTTCATTGGAGCGATTGCTGACTGAATCGCGCCGTGAACTGCTCCGCCTTGCCATGGCGGGCCCTGCCGTCGCTTCCGAAAGCGTGTTGGCCTTTGGCTGTGCCTTGGCCGAACAGTGTTTCATCAACGAGTACGTCTTTACCAGCGGCCACGAGGAGCAGGAGGGCGCCCGTGCCTTGCGCGACCGACTGGCTGCCTTGCTGACGTCCGAGGACGCTGTGCCGCCGCTGATGGTTGCCGCAGTGGCGGCATATTTCCCGCTCGGTTCATTGGACGTTTCGCCCGGCTGTTTCGAACGGCCGTGGCCCGAGGCCGTCAACCGTCTCATCGTCCAGCAAGTTCGTGAGCCCGCCGAAGAACAGGCGCTGCGCTCGGCCATTCCAGCTCTGACGCCGGTCGACGACGATGTGTCGGTGCTTGTGCGGCAGCAATATGAGGAAAACCCATACCCGCGCTGGACCGCGACATCGTCCATCATCGCGCCGCTGACGTTCGCACAGAATATGCGATTGCAATTTCCGCACGCCACTTTTGCCGAAAACGGTGACGCCAACGTCGAGATCTTGATCGCCGGTTGCGGTACCGGGAGGCATCCGATCGACCGCGCGCGAACCTATACCGACGCCAACATTCTGGCGATCGATCTCAGTCTTGCGAGTCTCAGTTACGCCAAGCGAAAGGCGCGCGGTTTCGGACTCACCAACCTCGCGTTCGGCCAGGCCGATATTCTTCACCTGGGCCGCCTTGGGCGGACATTCGATGTCATCGAGGCGGTCGGTGTGCTTCACCATTTGCGCGATCCGCGCGAAGGTTGGGCGTCGCTCATCAATCTGCTGCGGCCCGGCGGATATATGCGGATCGGGCTCTATAGCGCGTTGGCACGCCAGCATATCAACGCCGCGCGGGACTTCATCGCCGCGCGTGGTTATGGATCGACCGCCGATGCCATCCGGCAATGCCGGCAGGACATTCTGGCCCTCGACGATGGTTCGTTAGCCAAAGAGGCGTCGCTGTCCCCCGATTTCTTCACGGTCAGCGCCTGCCGCGACCTGCTGTTTCACGTCCAGGAACACCTGACGACCATTCCGGCCATCAAGTCGTTGTTGGCGGAAAACGATCTGACATTTATCGGCTTCACCGGCCCGATGCGCGATCGATACGCGAAGCTCCATCCCGGCGACACGGCAATGACCGATTTGGACGCCTGGCACGCGTTCGAAACGGAGCATCCGGGCGAATTTGCCGGCATGTACAATTTTTGGATTCAAAAGCCGCGACCGTAGACGGCTAGTTCTTTTCGACCGTCACCACGCGGCCTTTATCGACCGCCAGCGCCAGCTTGCCGTGCTTCAAGGCGAGCGCCTTCTCGCCGAACAATTCGCGCCGCCAGCCTTTGAGCGACGGCACGTCGGCGTCGTCGTCGGCAGCGATACGGTCGAGTTCGTCGACCGTGGCGATCACCTTGGCGGCGACGCCGTTGCTCTCGGCCGTCATGCGCAACAATACCTTGAGCAGTTCGACGGTGGCCGCGCCGTTTGGCGCCGGCCGGAAGCGGTCGAGCCGCGGCAGGGTCTTGTGGTCGCGATCGATGCCGCGTTGCACCGCTTCGATGATAGCGTCGCCCCAGCGTGAGCGCTCGAAGCCCTTCGGCAGCGAGCGCAAGTGGCCGAGTTTCTCGATGGTCGTCGGCGCCTGCACCGCGACGTCGGCCAGCACGTCGTCCTTGAGCACGCGGGAGCGCGGCACGTCGCGCGACTGCGCTTCGCGTTCGCGCCAGGCCGCGACCTCGATCAGCACCGCCAGTTCCTTGGGCTTGCGCACACGGCTCTTGAGCCGCTCCCAGGCTTTCTCCGGTTCCATGCGATAGGTCTCGGGCGACGTCAGTACGCCCATCTCGGCCTCGACCCAGCTCTTGCGGCCGCGTTTCTCGAGATCGGCGGACAGCTTGAGATAGACGTCGCGCAGATGCGTCACGTCGGACAGCGCGTAGGTCATCTGCGCGTCGGTCAAAGGCCGCCGCGTCCAGTCGGTGAAGCGATTCGACTTGTCGAGCACGTCGCCGGTGATGCGCTGCACCAGTTGGTCGTAGGAAATCGAGTCGCCATAACCGAGCACCATGGCGGCGACCTGGCTGTCGAAGATGGGGTGCGGGATCTTCTTCGCCATGTTCCAGACGATTTCGATGTCCTGGCGTGCGGCGTGAAACACCTTGACGACGTTCTCGTTCGTCAGGAGGTCGAAAAACGGCGTCAGGTCGATGCCCGGCGCCAGCGCGTCGATGACGAAGGCCTCGTCCGGCGACGCAATCTGCGCCACGCAGAGCAGGGGGTAATAAGTCGTCTCGCGCAGGAATTCGGTGTCGACTGTGACGAAGGGAAACTTCGCCATGCGCGCGCAGACTTGGGTCAGTTCGTCGGTGGTGG
>CAITEM010000291.1 GCA_903891395.1 uncultured Hyphomicrobiales bacterium
AAGGGCGATACCGTTGTCGATACCGACGAATACCCGAAAGCGGGCGTCACGCTCGACGGGCTCGCCAAGCTCCGTCCGGCCTTCGACAAGGAGGGCACCGTGACCGCCGCCAGCGCCTCCGGCATCAATGACGGCGCCGCCGCCGTGGTGCTGATGCGCGCGTCGGAAGCCGCCAGGCTCGGCAAGACGCCGCTGGCGCGTATTGTTTCCTGGGCTCAAGCCGGCGTCGATCCGTCGATCATGGGCACCGGCCCGATCCCGGCTTCACGCGCCGCGCTGAAGAAGGCGGGCTGGAAGCACGAGGACCTCGATCTGGTCGAGGCCAACGAGGCCTTCGCCGCGCAGGCTTGCGCGGTCAACAAGGACCTCGGTTGGGACACCGGCAAGGTCAACGTCAACGGCGGCGCTATCGCCATCGGTCATCCCATCGGCGCCTCGGGCGCGCGTATTTTGGTGACGCTGCTGCATGAGATGCAGCGCCGCGACGCCAAGAAGGGCCTCGCCACGCTGTGCATCGGCGGCGGCATGGGCATTGCGATGTGCGTGGAGCGCTAGAAGCACGCACGACGATGAGCGCTAAGCGTGAATATGCGTCAGGGAACAAGCGTTGAGCGCTGAAACCGCTTACTAATTAATCAGCGTGGCTCCACCGCACTGCAACGTCACTCTGGTGCAACGCAAAAATTTTAACAATGCCCGGTCATCGCGCCGGGCATTTTGTTTTTGCGCGGCAAAACTGTGGACGTAACAATTCCGCCATGACAAAACAAAAATGAATTGGGAGGTTGGAATGTCTCGCGTTGCACTGGTTACTGGCGGCACTCGTGGTATCGGCGCGGCAATCGCCAAAGCGATGCAAGCGGCCGGCTACAAAGTCGCGGCCAATTACGCCGGCAACGACGAGGCGGCGCAGAAATTCAAGGCCGAGACCGGCATTCCGGTGTTCAAGTGGGACGTGTCGTCGTTCGAGGCTTGCGCCGAAGGCGTCAAGCAGGTCGAGGCCGAGGTCGGCCCCGTTGACGTTCTCATCAATAATGCCGGCATCACCCGCGACTCGCAGTTGCACCGCATGAAGCCGGAGCAATGGACCGCGGTGATCAACACCAATCTCGGTTCGCTGTTCAACATGAGCCGGCAGGTGATCGAGGGCATGCGCGCGCGCAAGTTTGGCCGCATCGTCAACATCTCGTCGATCAATGGCCAGAAGGGCCAGTTCGGCCAGACCAATTACTCGGCTGCCAAGGCCGGTGAGATCGGCTTCACCAAGGCGCTGGCGCAGGAAAGTGCGCGTTCGGGTGTCACCGTGAACGCCATCTGCCCGGGCTACATCAACACCGAGATGGTGCAGGCGGTGCCGAAAGAGGTGTTGGAAAAAAGCATCCTGCCGCTCATTCCGATCGGCCGCCTCGGCGAGCCGGAAGAGATCGCGCGCTGTGTCGTGTTCCTGGCGGCCGATGAATCCGGTCTGATGACCGGTGCGACACTGTCCGCCAATGGCGGACAGTATTTCGCTTAAGGCTGCGCCGTTGCCATACGGCTGATCAGACCGGCTGCGCCTGTTCGACCCGGATATCGGCTTTGGGTGACTCTGGATCGCCCATCGCCAAAGCCCTGCCGCGCGTTTCGTTGCGGTAGAGCGTAAACGCGACGCCCATGCAAAGTCCGCAAAACGCCAGGAACAGGAAGGCCGGAAAGACAGCCGCGGCCGTCGCCTTTGGCGACACCAGGTTATCGGTGCCGGCAATGAACGCCATGCTCAGCGGACCGAGGATCTTGCCGACGCTGTTGGCCGCCTGATAGAGGCCGACGCCGCCGGCGGCTTGGCGCACCGGGAAAATCTCGGCGGCGTAAGGCGAGCAACTTGAGTGGCCGCCGTCGTAGAACAGCGCGCCGATGCAAAGGAACACGATGAACAGCGGAAAGGCGCCGTAGATGCTGTCGTTGAACCATCCGGCCAAGGCCAGCGTGATCATGATGCCGTAACCGCAAATCTCGCCGACGCGCCGGCGGCCGATATAGCGGGGCAGGATCGACATGATGATCTTGCCGAAAACGCCGACGAGCGAGACGTAGAAGAAGATCTGACCGGCATCCTTGACGGTCATGTTCATCTTCATGGCGACGATGGTGGGCCCCCATAAATAAACGCCATAGCCTGCGGTGCTCAGGCACATGCCGACCACGACCGAGAACCAGAAGCGCGCTGGATCGGAGTAGAGTTCGCGCAGCGTCGGCTTCTCCGGCTGCGGCACGGCTTCCGCGGTTGCCGGAACCGCGTCCAGCGGAACGGCAAGCTGGCGCGCGATGGTGGCGCGCGCTTCCTCGGTTCGCCGCCGGCTGACCAGCCAGCGCATCGACTCCGGCGCCACCAGCCAGGTGAGAAGGCCGGGGATGACAGGCGCGACGCCGAGCAGCGCAACGCCGCGCCAGCCCAGCACGTTGAGAAGCCAGGCCGCCGTTCCCGACGCCACCAGGATGCCGACGGTCGCGAAGACGATCATCAGTCCCGGCATCACCGTTCGGTGGCGTGTCGGCGTGAGTTCGACCGCGAGCGTTATCGCGGGCGCAACCGCGGCGCCCAGTCCGAGGCCGATCAGAAACCGCATGGCGACGAACATTTCCCAATTGCCGTCGGGAATGAATGCGATGAAGCCGGAACCGGCCGCGCAGGCCGCCGTGCCGAACACGATCATCGCCTTGCGGCCCCAGGTATCCGACAAATGTCCGCAGAAAAAACTGCCGGCAATCGAGCCGACGCCCGCGCTTAGCAGCATGAGCGCGGATTGACCGTAGGTCAGCTTCCATTGCGGGCCGAGAACGGCGACGAGAAAACCGACGATGTAGAGATCGAAAAACTCGAGGACAAACACCAGCGAGATGATGCCGAAGGCCAGCCAGAACCGCCTGTTCAGCGGGGCGGAATCGTAGAACTGCAGCATGGTGCCACTTGCCACGTCACTCTCCCATGTCGATCGAATGAAACCAAAACCCAGAGTCGAGTCTGAGGCGGATCATTTCTTGTTGGCGGCGATGGTAGGTCGCGAAGCGAAACAGCGTCAATTAAATTCAAAGAATTCTGCGGTTTCAAAAATTATGGCGTCGCAGCAAAACTCAGTTTGAAGCGCCGGAAGGCGTCATGACGAAATCACGCGACAACGAAGCGATAGTGCTGCAGCCCATTGCGCCCATCGTGCGCCGTATCTCGGCGTCGAGGATATCGAGCGCGCGGGAAGCGCCCGCTTCTCCCGCGGCGGCAACGCCGTAGAGCGTGGCGCGGCCGATCATCACTGCATCGGCACCCAGCGCGAGACCCTTCAGCACGTCGCTGCCGCGCCGGAACCCGCTATCGACGATCACCGTAATCCGCTTATTCGCCGCGGCGACGATCTCCGGCAAGACCGCGATCGGCGCCGGTGCGGAATCATTGGCGATGCCGCCGTGATTGGAGACGATGACCGCATCGACGCCGTAATCAGCGGCTTTCACCGCGTCCGCTGGATGCAGGATGCCTTTGACGATCAGCTTGCGCGGCCAGATATCGCGCAGCCGCCGCAGGAAGTCCCATGTCATCGTGTCGTTCTTGACGAGATGGTTACGCGACTGCCCGAGCGGCACGCCGTCGAGCGCGGCGACGTTGACATAGCGTGGCAACCCGCCTTCCGCCCGCACGTAACGTCCCACCGTGCCGATCAGCCAGCGCGGATGCTGCAGTGCATCCCAGACATTGCGCGCCGTGAAACGCGTTGGAAAAGTAGCGTCGTTCTGTACGTCCCACTTGCGATTGTAGGCGACCGTTGAGTCGACGGTGAGCACCAGTGTTTCAAAGCCCGCCTCTCGCGCGCGCATCACGGTCTGTACGGACTTCTCGAGGTCGCGCCAGACGTAGAGTTGATACCATTGCCGTCCGCCGCCTTCCTTCAGGATCGTTTCCATGGGCGTGTTGGACGTGCTCGCCAGCGTGAACGGAATGCCGGCCTTTGCCGCCGCCTTCGCCAAGGCGGTTTCGCCGCGATACCAGACATAACCCGCCGGTCCGGTCGGCCCGATCACGAGCGGCAGCTTCTGCGGCATGCCGAGCAGCGTGATGGCAGGGTCGCGGCTCGACACGTCGTTCAGGACGCGGGTGCGCAGCTTGATCCGCTCGATCTCGGCGCGGTTGTTGCGCAGTGCAACATCGTCCTCGCTGCCATGGTCGATGAAATCGAACAGCGATTTCGGCAGGCGCCGGCGCGCCATCAGGCGCAGGTCTTCGATATCAAGCGCCGCGCGAGACAGATCGGTCATGACATGACTTCCGTTGGAAATGTTCGTGCTTGAATTCAACGCATCGCAGCGGTGTATTGCCGTCCGCAAGCGGCCGCATGCTAGGCTGCCGGTCTCGTCATGACAAAGGGCCTTTTCCGATGACCACCAATCGCGTTCACCGCATCGCCGTCATTCCCGGCGACGGCATCGGCAAGGAGGTCATGCCGGAAGGCGTGCGCGTGCTCGAAGCCGCGGCGAAGAAATTCGGCTTCAAGCTGGAATTGGACGATTTCGATTTCGCCTCCTGCGACTATTACGAAGAGCACGGCCGCATGATGCCGGAGGACTGGAAGGAAAAGATCGGCCGGCACGACGCGATCTTTTTCGGCGCCGTCGGCATGCCGGACCGCGTGCCGGATCACATTTCGCTATGGGGTTCGCTCATTCTGTTCCGCCGCGAATTCGATCAGTACGTCAATTTGCGCCCGGTGCGGCTGATGCCGGGCGTGCCGTGTCCGCTGGTCGGCCGCAAGCCCGGCGATATCGATTTCTGGGTGGTGCGCGAGAACACCGAAGGTGAATATTCGGCCATCGGCGGCAAGATGTTCGCCGGCACCGCGCGCGAAGTCGTCGTCCAGGAAACGGTCATGAGCCGCACCGGCGTCGACCGCGTGCTGAAATTCGCCTTCGAACTGGCGAAATCGACGCCGAAAAAGCATCTGACCTCGGCGACCAAGTCCAACGGCATCGCCATCACCATGCCGTACTGGGACGAGCGCGTGAAGGAGATGGCCAAGGCCTATCCCGACGTGAAGTGGAATCAGTTTCACATCGACATCCTCGCCGCGCATTTCGTCATGAACCCCGACCGCTTCAACGTCGTGGTGGCGTCCAATTTGTTCGGCGACATTCTGTCCGACCTCGGGCCGGCCTGCACCGGCACCATCGGCATCGCGCCGTCCGGCAATATCAATCCGGAGCGGTTGTTTCCGTCGGTGTTCGAGCCGGTGCACGGCTCCGCGCCGGACATTTACGGGCAGGGCATCGCCAACCCGATCGGGCAAATCTGGTCGGGCGCGATGATGCTCGAGCATCTCGGCGAGCCCGAAGCCGCCAAAGCCATCGTCGATGCGATCGAGAAGGTCCTGTCCCAGGACAAGTTGCGCACGCGCGATCTCAAAGGCTCGGCCAATACGGTCACCTGCGGCAAGGCCGTGGCGGATTTGCTGGCTTAAGCGAGGCGCGCGGCATGTTCAGTCCGTTCCCACCCCCACAAGGGGGAGGGGAGCGTCAGAATTCTCGGTGTGATCTTGCGTCGACGAATTTTGCATTACGTCTAGATCAGCAACGCCGGCATTTGCTCAACGCGGTTGCAGCACCAAAGCAAGCTCCGTCTCGGTCAGCAGGCGGAATTCGCCCGGCGCCAGATCGGCCGGCAGGTCGAGGCTGCCCATGCGGTCGCGGTGCAGTGCGGTAACGTGATTGCCGACCGCTGCGAACATGCGGCGCACCTGGTGGTAACGGCCTTCCGTCAGCGTGACGAAAGCGTGCGTCGGCGACACGGCCTCCATCTGCGCCGGCAGCAGCGGCGTATTCTCGCTTTCCAGCATCAATTCGCCGGAGGCAAAGATTTTCTCCTCGCCGCCGCGCAACGGCCGGTCGAGCGTGACGTCATAGCGCTTCGACACGTTGCTGCGCGGCGCGATGATCTTGTGCAGCAACGCGCCGTCGTCGGTCAGCAGCAGCAGGCCGGAGGTGTCCTTGTCGAGCCGGCCGACGGTCGAAATCGCCGGCTCGCGGTCGCGCCAGCGGTCTGGCAGCAGCGAATAGACCAGCGGCGGTTCTTTGTGCGAGCAGGTGTAGCCGGTGGGCTTGTTCATGACGACGATCATGCCGGGCGGCGGATCGAGCGGTTCGCCGTCCACCCTCATGTGCGACGGCAGGTCGGGCGTGACGGCGATGCGTTGATCGCCGTCGCGCAGCGCCTCGCCGTCGAGCGTGACGAGGCCCATCACGGCCAGCCGCTGCGCTTCGCGGCGCGAGCCGTAGCCGAGATTGGCGAGCAGGCGGTCGAGCCGCATGGTGGGCGGGCCTTTGCTCACTTGATCGCCTCGTAGATCTTGTAGCCTGCGGTTTCGATTTTTAAATTGACGCGCTTGAACAGCGGCGCCATCGCCGCCTCGTAGGGCAGGTGCCGGTTGGCGGTCAGCCAGCAGGCGCCGCCCGTGCGTAACACGTCGGCGGCGCGGCGCACGAAGTTGAGCGCAAGTCCGCGATCTTCGGACCCGGCGTCGTGGAACGGCGCGTTCATGACGACGAAATCGAGTTGCGTCAGATCGGCGATGGGATCGCGCACGTCGGTCCAGTGAAATCGGACGCGGGGATCGTCGAGATTGTGCTGCGCGGCCTGGATGGCGCGGCGGTCGATATCGATCAGTGTGAGTTGCGCGACGGCGGGCGATTTCAGTACGGCATGCGCCAGCACACCGAGGCCGCAGCCGAAATCGGCGCCGCGACCGCTCAGCGCGGGGATATAGTCGAGCAGCAGTGCGCTGCCGGCATCGAGGCGGTCCCAGCTAAACACGCCGGGCTGCGACCACAGGCCGAGATCGGACAGGCGTTGTGGGCCGCCTTCGGCGACGGCCTCGTCGATCTGCAGGCGCTCGGGCCGCGGGCAGGTGACGATGCGGTGATGCCGCCGCGCGCTTTCCTCGATGGTGCAGCCGAAGGCCTGTAATTCCTTGCGCAGCCGCGTGCCGCCCTGATCCTTGGGCGCAGCCGCGACAAAAGCGCCTCCCGGCGCAAGCGCGCGCAGCGCCAGCGCGATGGTGTAACGCCGCTCCAGCGTGCCCGGCGGCGCAAGCAGGGTCATGGACGCGAGGCTGCCTTCGGCCTGCTTTTCCAGTTCCGATGAGCCCGGCATCAGCGGTGAAAACTGAACGGCGCCGGCGGGCGTCTCCACCACATCGCTTGGCGGCTTGCCATAAATGCCCGCGGTCATGCGCTAGGCAGCCATGACGTCGAGCAGCGCCGGCTTCACGCCAAGCTGGTCGATCAGCCGGTTCAACTCGCCGCGCGCCTGCGCATTGCCGCGCTGGTGGCGCTCGGCCAGGATCAATTCGTTCTTCATCGTGTGTTCGAGGCCGGTGAATTCCGTGACACGCACTTTGTAGCCGTGCGATTCCAGCACCAGGCCGCGAATGACGTTGGTGACGTGCGCGCCGAACTCGCGACGCTGGATCGGATGCCGCCACAACTGGCGCAGCGGACCGGATTGGCCTTCCAGCAGCCGCGCCACTTCAGCCTGGCAGCACGGTACCAGCGCGATGGTCTTGGCGTCGTGGCGCAACGCGAAACGGATGGCGTCGTCGGTGGCGGTGTCGCAGGCATGCAGCGCCGTCACCATATCCGCGCGGCCGCCGGGCAGGGTGGCCTCGGCGATGGGCGATGCGATGAACTGCATGCGGTCGAAGCCGGATTGCGCCGCCAAGGCGCGCGACGATTCGACCAGTTTGTCGCGTGCCTCGATGCCGACCACCGAGCCGCGCCCGGCAGGGCCGAGGATCAAATCGTAGAGAATGAAGCCGAGGTAGGATTTGCCGGCGCCGACATCGGCGATGACCGGATCGCCGTCGTCTTTCAGTAAGTGCTCCAGCGTCGGCCGCAGCAACTGGGTGAGGTGCAGCACCTGCGTCAGCTTGCGCCGCGAATCCGCGTTCAGTGTCGCCTCGCGGGTGAGGATGTGCAGCGCCTGCAGCAGCGGCACGGATTTTTCCGCCGTCTGGCTCGGCCAGAGCTTCGCCCAGGTTTCCCGTTCTTTGGCTGCTTTGGCGTCGCGCGTCATCAAGGCTCTCCCGCCGTCTATCTAGCGGGGCGCGTGCCCGGTTGCCAGTTCGCCGCCCTAGAAAAAGCCGACGGATTCGCAGCCAGAACCGGCCTGGAAGCTCTGTTTGACCTTGCGGGCGGGCACATCGATGACGTGCATCGAGCCGTCGCCCTGGCAGCCGACGAACAGTTCGTTGCCGCGGAAGGCGAAGTCCATCGGCTGGCTGCCGACGGGGATCGCCGTCTGTGCGCCGAACGAAGCATCGATGATGTGCAGCTTGTTGCTGTTCAGGTTGCTGACCACGATTAGCCTGCCGTCCGGCGAATAACGCGCGATCTGCGCCGGCTTCTCGGCGCCTTCGAGCGCGACTTCGCGCGCGACTTTGCCGGCGGCGGTGTCGATGACGAAGATTACCGGCTTCTCGTCGCTGACCGCGATCACGGTCTTGCCGTCGTCGGAGACGGCGATGCCGGCCAGCGCCTGCGGCGTCTTGATCTGGCCGAGCAGCTTGCGGTTCGGCAGGTCGATGACGGAGACTGAGGCGTCTTCCTCGTTGTCGGTGTAAAGCCGCTGACCGTCCGCCGCGATGCACAGGCGGTGGCCATTGGTCGAGCCGGAATCGATGGCGTAGGCCATCTTGTTGGTCTTTGGATCGATCGCCGCGACCACGGCGCTGTTCTCGCAAGTGATGTAGACCATGCCGTCGGCGCCGAGCCGCACCGTGTGCGGGGCGCTGAAGGGCGTCAGATCGATGCTCTCTTTGACCTCGCGCTTGATGAGGTCGATGACGTGCAGCGTATGGCCTGGGTTCGGGTTGCGGCCGTGAATGCCGTCGCCGTAGATCGGCACATAGGCGATGCCGGCTTCGGGCAGCACCAGCAGTTCGTGCACCGTACGCTGGAAGCCGTCGAGCACGGTCTCGGTCTCGTACGTCGCCGGATTGAGGAACAGGATTTTGCCGCCGATCTTGTCGACCGCGATCATGCCGCGCACTGCCATTGTGGTTCGTTCCTGACCGTTTGCCGGTGCTCGTATCTGCCTTAGCGCGAGCGCTTGGCCTTGGATTTCACCTTGACCTTGCGCTTGGTAACCGCCTTCACGGCGGGGCGTTTCTTGGCGGCCGCCGTTTTCGGTTTTGCCAAAGTCCAGGTGCCTTCGGCTTTGTCGAGCCGCACCGACCAATATTCATAGGCGCGCGCCACGGGGCCTGGCCGCAGATTGTATTCACCGGCCATTTCGGTCTCCGCGGCGGTCAGTGGCGAGACATGGCCGAGGACGTGCGCCTGGATCTGCACCGCGGCGTTGCGCGCGGTGTAGATGGTGCGGAACGTCAACTCCTCGAGCGTGGTGCCGGCGACGGTCGCGCCGTGACGGCGCATCAGCACGATCCAGTTCGGGCCCATCGCCTTGGCGAGCGAAGCGCCTTCCTCTGGTTTGGCGACGATCAGCGTGGTGTCGCCGAAGTCGTCGCGGCTGTCCCAGAACGGCACCGCCGGTCCGAGCGTGGCGCCGAGGTGATAGACCGGCTTCAATTCCATACCTGAAATACAGAAGGGCAGGATCGACGGTGCGTGGTGGTGGCACACCGCATTGACGTCCGGCCGCGCCTTGTAGATCTCGCCATGGATGACGCGCTCGCCGTAAAGCCGCGGCTCGATCGGCTTGATGATCTGCGAATCCAGCGTAAATTCATGGATATCGTCCGGCTGCACCAACTCCGGGCCGCGCGAGCGCGACATCAGATAGCGGCCGGGATCGGTCGGATGGCGCATGGTGACGTGGCCGAACGCGTCGAGCACGCCTTCGTTGGCGATCATGCGGTTGGCGCGGGCGAGAACTTCCTTGGCTTGGTCGAGAGTCATGGACACTGGCATTTCCCCTTGAAATTTTTCCGGTTCTAGCGCGTTTACCTCCTTGACGGCCAGTGCCAATGGAACTCTTTCGGCCTGCCGGGATTGTTCCCGGTCTATCGGATCTGTCGGAGCGTTTGATGAGCCGCAAGAAAGTGAAGTCCGAGTCGGTGACCGACATGCTGTGGGCCTTCGTCCGGGACAATCCGAAACTGGCGACCACCATTGCTTTCGAAATCGGCTCGCTGGCCGGGACCGCGGTCCGCAATTCGTCCGAAGCGAAGAAGTATCTGAAAAAGGGCGCCAAAAAAGTGCCGCAGGCCTTCGCCGACGCGATGCCGCCGGCGGTGTCGAACGCTCTCAAGTTCTTGCCCGCGCCCAAGCCGGCGCCGCGCAAGCGCACGACGGCGCGCAAGACCAAGCACGCAAGCGAGTAATGCCGTTGGCGGGCGGTCGTCGTCAGCCGCCGGATCGACACCAACCCAAACAATTCACCAGGAGAGTATGATGGCGAAACGCCGGAAAACATCGAAGACGACTGCCAAGAGGACCGCAAAGAAGGCCCTCCGCGCCGTCGCGTCGTCGAGCCTGTATCAGACCGCGGAACGCGCGGTCATCAAGCAGTCCAACAAGATGCTCGCCGCCGCGACCAAGCGTTACAACCGCTTCGTGCGCCAGGCCGCCAAGGCGACCAACGACGCCAACAAGCGCAAGTATCTTGCTGCCGCGCTGTCGGCGGTGGCGATCGCCGGTGTCGTCGCCAACGATCTGCGCCGCCGCATCGACAAGGCGCCGGCCGCGACCGCGCGCAAGAAGCGGCTCTAGCCTGACGTCGCTGGCGCCCAGCCCGCGGGTGCCAGTTCGAAGCCTTCAAACGTAAAGCCTGGCGCGACCGTGCACCCGACAAGGGTCCAGTCGCCCAGGCTTTCGGCTGCCTGCCAGGCCCGCATCGGCACGATCACCTGCGGGATTTCGCCGCCGTGAATATCCGGCCCGAGCCGGATGATTTCTTCGGTCGCGCCATCGACGATGGAGAGCTTCAGCGGCGCGCCGGCGTGGTAGTGCCAGATCTCCACCGCATCGACACGGTGCCAGTGCGAGCGCTCGCCGCGCGCCAGCAGAAACAGGATCGCCGTCGAGGCGGCGCGGCCGCCGACCCGCGTGGCGTCGCGGAAGGTCTCGCGAAAATGCCCGCCTTCCGGATGTGGCTTGAGTTCGAGCTTGGCGATGACGTCGGCGGCAGTGCGGTCAGACATTGCGCTCTCCGGTCGCCTAAAACTTGTTCTTCCTGGCGCGGATTTCAGTGAACACCTGCGACGGCTCCTTGCCCGCCATGCCGATGCCGGCCGCAACTTCCGGCACGTCGGCGCGCAGGAACGGGTTCGCCAGCTTCTCCTCGCCGATGGTGACGGGAATGGTCGGCTCGCCTTTGGCCAGTTGTTGCGCCGTCTGCGCCTCGCGCGCGGCCAGCGCCTTGTTGTCGGGCTCGATGGTCTTGGCGAACTTGATGTTGGCGGCGGTGTATTCGTGGCCACAATAGATTTTGGTGTCGTCCGGCAGGTCGCGCAGCTTCAGCAGCGAGCGCCACATCATGCCGGGCGTGCCCTCGATGACGCGGCCGCAGCCGATGGCGAACAGCGTGTCGCCGACGAAAGCGAGCTTGTCGCCGTGAAACCAATAGGCGATGTGGCCGCTGGTGTGGCCGGGCGTCTCGATGACGTTGGCGGTCAACTTGCCGACCGTGACCTTGTCACCCTCGCGCACGGTCAGGTCGACGCCCGGAATCTTGTCGGCTTCCGCCGCCGGCGCGACGACGCGGCATTTGTATTTGTCCTTGAGCGCCTGGATACCGCCGGTGTGGTCGGCATGGTGATGGGTAACCAGGATGTCGGTCAGCTTCCAGCCGGTTTCCTTCAGCGCCGCCTCGATGGGGCCGGCTTCCGGCGCGTCGATCGCGGCCGTGGCGCCGGATTCCGGGTCGTGCAGCAGCACCCCGTAATTGTCGGACAGGCAGCGAAACAGGCGGGTCTCGGCGGGCATGGTCTTCAGTCCTCTTGCGAATGGCGCGTTAACCGTAGCATGCGGACGAACCGCCCGACACCGCCGGGCGTTACCGGCGATAGGCCTTGGCTCATCGTTTCGTGGTAGTTTTGCTCCATGTCGATCGATGTTGTGGACCTGCGCAATTTCTACGGCCAGCGGCTCGGCGTGGTCGCGCGCCGCTTTGTCGGCCGCGGCATTCGCAGCCTGTGGCGCGATACCGTCGGCCAGCGCGTGCTCGGCATCGGTTATACGACGCCCTATCTCGGCCTGTTGCGCGAGGAGGCCGAGCGCTGCCTGGCTTTCATGCCGGCCGGGCAGGGGGTGGTGAAATGGCCGACGGCGCGGCCGGCGCTGTCGGCGCTGGTCGATGAGCACGAATTGCCGCTGCCGGACAATGCGGTCGACCGCGTGCTGCTGGTGCACGGGCTGGAAATGACGCACGACCCGGCGGCCTTGTTGCGCGAGGTGTGGCGCGTGCTGGCGGCCGGCGGGCGCTTACTCGCGGTGGTGCCGAACCGGCGCGGCGTCTGGGCGCGCATGGACACGACGCCGTTCGGCCACGGCCGGCCCTATTCGCGTACACAGATCAACGAGCTGTTGCGCGAGACCTGGTTCACGCCGACCGGCTGGAGCGAAGCGCTCTACGTGCCGCCTATCGCGCGCGGCTGGTTTCTGCGCTCGGCGGTGGCGTGGGAGCGTACCGGCGCGACGCTGTCGGCGCCGTTCGCCGGCGTGCATCTGGTGGAAGCGACCAAGCAGGTCTATCGCGCCATCCCGGCGCGCCGCGAAAAGCGGCGGCTGGTGCCGGCGCTCGAGCCGGTGCTGGCGCCGTCACCGGGGACTTAAAATTTTCCCCGGTCATTCCGGGGCGCGGCTTTGCCCGCGAACCCGGAATCCAGAAATTGATTCATAGTTGCATCTGGATTCCGGGTCCGGTGCTGCGCACCGTCCCGGAATGACAACTCAGTCCGGCTGGCGCGGTTCGTCGCCGCCTTCGTTCGGCCCGGGCGCTGCGCCCTGCGGGCTGACATTGCCGAAATTATCCGGACGCTGGAAACCGCCGCCGGGGCGGTGACGCCGGCGCCGGCGATGACCGAAACGATCCGGCCGGTCGCCCTGATCCTGACCGTTCGCGCCGTCGGCCTGACCGCCGATCTCGGGCTGCGGCTGACCGCCGCCGGTGATGAAGGCCGGCAGGCCGTTGACGTCGGGCGCCGCGCTGGGCTGCGGCGGCTGCACATAAGGCTGGCGTTGCGGCTGCGGTTGATGTTGCGGCTGATGATGTTGCGGCCGCGGCTGGTGCTGATCGCGCGGCGGAAACGGCTGCGCGTCGCGCGGCAGGAAGGGCTGGGCCTGCGGCACATGCTGTGGGGCGTTCTGAGGCACTTGCGGCTGCGGGGCGAAGCCCGGCTCGTTCTGACCGAAGGGCTGGCCCTCGTCGTCGTCGTCGTAATTGTCGTCGGCGGCGCCTTGCGGCGTGTTCTGGCCCTGCGGATTGGGCTGCGGCTGATAGTTGGGGTTCTGCTGACGGAACTGCTCCTGCGCCGTCGCGATCAGCCGGAAATAATGTTCGGCGTGCTGGTAGTAGTTTTCGGCCGCCACCGGATCGCCGGAGCTCTGCGAGTCGCGCGCGAGCTGGATATATTTCTCGGCGATGTGCGAGGCGGTGCCGCGAATTTTCACGTCGGGGCCGTTCGACTCGTAAACCCGCGTCAGTGGGTTCTGACTTTTGCGGTAGTTGTTATTGTTATTATTGTTGTTGTTACTGTTGTTGTTATTGTTGCGTCCACGCATGCGCTTTTGACCGTTTCTCATGTTGTGCCTTTTCGCAGACCTTTCGCTTCGCGTTGTCGCCTAAGTCAGTGGTTCGTGAGTTCAAACGTCATTCATCGCGCGGCCGGACCAGAGAAGACGCCCGATTGGGACGTCCGTTGTCCGCGCAAGGTTCGGTTCATTGTCGATTCTTGTTTCGCGATTGCTACAGCAACCCCATGGTCGCAAATGTGGCCGCGGACTTGCCGCAGCGTTGCCAGCCTCTCATTGCGCGCATCTCGCTAGGCATAAAAATGTGATGCGCCCAACCGGTGAAGCATCCAGACCCGTATCTGTCGATTTCGATTGCCGATTTCGCCGGCGCTTCGTCATCGTTTCTGCGCCGCCGCCTCACAGAGCGTCTTGGCTCCGGGGTTTCGTGGCGATGCACCCGTCCGGGTCGATTCCGTGAGAGAAAGGTAGTCGTTTCCGGACCACATTCCAAGCGGTTTTTTCGCGTTTGCGGCAGCCCTGCGCTTTTGGGCAGCTCGCATGCGAGGTCATCATGGCGCCGTTTTAGGCTCTTTATCGGGCTCAAACGACGCTCCCAGCGCGCGCGCGATGCCCGCCAGATCGTCCCGTGCCGATCCAGCCGTCATGCCGGCGTCGGTTAACAGCGCGCGCACCGCCGGTTCCTGGCCCGCACCCAATTCCACGATCAATCGTCCGCCGGCCGCGAGCAGGCGGCGGGTGTCGCGCGCGATGGCGCGATAGCTGTCGAGACCGTCAGGGCCGCCATCGAGAGCGAGGCTAGGGTCGTAGTCACGCACCTCCGGCTCAAGCGTCGCAATTTCGTCATGCGCGATGTAAGGCGGGTTGGACACGATCAGATCGAACGGACCCGGCACGCCGTCGGCGATGTTGCATTCGATGAAGGCGCAGCGCGCCGCCAGATTGAGACGCTCGGCATTGCCGCGCGCCATGTCCAGCGCCGCGGCGCTGATGTCGGTGCCGGTGCCGCGCGCGTTCGGCAGTTCATGGAGCAGCGCCAGCAGCAGCGCGCCGGACCCAGTGCCGATATCGAGAATGCGCAACGGCTCCAGGCGCAGACCGTTGCGCACGATGAAATCGAGCGCCGCCTCGACCACGGTCTCGGTGTCGGGCCGCGGCACGAGCACCGCGCCGCTGACGTCGAAGGCGAGGCTCCAGAACTCCTTGCGGCCGAGAATGCGCGCGACCGGCTCATGCGCCAGACGTCGCTGCGCCAGCGCGTTGATCGCCTCGACCTGATCGGGCGTGATCGCGCGGTCGCCATTCACCATCAGTTCGGTGCGGCCGATGTCGAGCGCTTCGGCGATCAGCAAGCGGGCGTCGGTCTCGGGATTGTCGATGCCGGCGTCGCGAAACAATTCGGTGAGCGCCTGGCGCGCCGCCGCAATCGTCCCGGCGGCGGCCAATGTCACGTCGCGCCTTCAGCCGCCAGCAGTTCGGCCTGATGTTCGGTGATCAGCGCGTCGATCAGTTCGTGCAGCGCCTCGCCTTCCATCACCGCCGGCAGCTTGTAGAGCGTGAGGTTGATACGGTGGTCGGTGACGCGGCCTTGCGGATAATTGTAGGTGCGGATGCGCTCGGAACGGTCGCCGGAGCCGATCTGCCCGCGCCGTTCGGCGGCGCGCTCGGCGTCGAGCTTGCTGCGCTGAACGTCGTAGAGCTTGGCGCGCAGCATCTTCAGCGCCTTGGCCTTGTTCTTATG
>CAITEM010000292.1 GCA_903891395.1 uncultured Hyphomicrobiales bacterium
CGTAGACCGCCTTGACCTTGCGCACCAGCGCCGGCCGCACCGTGACCATGCGCAGCGAAATCTCGCAGAGATAATAGAGCCCGGTGCCGAGCGTCGTGCGATACGCGCGCGCTTTCATTCGGCCAAAGGCACTCAGGCGGTCGTAGTCGTCTTTGGAATAGGGAATCCAGATATAATCGTTGTCGCGCAGATTGGTGAAGGCGTGATGGCGGCCGTTGTGCAGCAGCAGCCACACGCTGTGCGGATGATAGGACGGCAGCAGCGACAGCCGGCACGTCAACCGGTCGAGACGGGTGTTGGCGAAGTGACTGCCGTGCCCGGCGTCATGCGCGACGCGAAACAACAGCGCGATCAAAGGCCCAACCGCGAGCGAGAACAGGATTTGCAGCCAGAGCGGACCGCCATAGGCCGCGCCGAAAAAGCAGATCAGGTAAGCCGCCGCAGCGCTGACAGAAAGCGCCACGGCGACGACCGCCTTTTGCGTTCGATACGGCGCCAAAGGCTGACGCAGCGCGAGAATGCGGCTGAGACCCACAATCCCCCCGAATTGCTTCTCCCGGACCTCAACTACTATAAGTTGCAGTCACAAAATTGGCAATCCGGCGAAAGCGCTCGCCTTTACGGAAACAGCGCGACCTGATCGATGCCCGTGGTTTCCGGATAACCCATGACCAGGTTCATGTTCTGGATGGCCTGGCCGGAAGCGCCCTTCACCAGATTGTCGAGCGTCGAGATGATGATGGCCCGCCCTTCGATGCGGTCCTTGGTGACGCCGATAAAGGTCATGTTGGAGCCGCGCACATGCCGGCTGTGCGGCACTTCGCCAAACGGCAGAACGTGCACGAACGGCTCCTTCGCGTAGAACTTTAAAAGTATTTCATGAAGTTCCTGCGGGGACCGGCCCCGCTTGCCCCGCACATAGATGGTCGAGTAGATGCCCCGATTCATCGGCACCAGATGCGGCGTGAAGGTCACGACGACGTCCCGCCCGGCCGCCAGCGAAAACTCCTGGTCGAGTTCGGCCATGTGCCGGTGACCGCCAACGCCGTAGGCGTTGAAGCCTTCGGAGACTTCCGAAAACAGCATGGCCTCTTTGGCGGCCCGGCCCGCACCGGTCATGCCGGACTTGGCGTCGATCACGATCTCGTCGAGTTCGATGGCCTTGGCCTTGATCAGCGGCACCAAAGGCAACTGGGCGCAGGTCGTGTAGCAGCCCGGGTTCGCCACCAGCCGCGCCTTCTTGATGTCGCGCCGGTGGATTTCCGACAAGCCGTAGACGGCCTCCTTCTGCAGTTCGACGGCGTGATGCTCGTGGCCGTACCACTTGGCATAAGCAGCGGTGTCGGCCAGCCGGAAGTCGGCCGACAGATCGACCACCTTGGTGTTCGGCGCCTTGGTCAAAAGCTCCTTCAGCACCCGCTGCGTGGTGGCGTGCGGCAGCGCGCAGAACACCAGATCGAGAGCGAGCGCGGCCCAGTCGAGCCCCTCGATGGCAACCAGCGTCGGCAGGTCGAACGGCGAAAACTGCGGAAACACGTCGCGCATTTTCTTGCCGGCGCTGCGCTCGGCGGTCAGCAGCACGATCTCGGCGCGCGGGTGCCGCAACCGCATCCGCACCAGTTCGGAGCCGGTATAGCCTGACGCGCCGAGCACGCCGATTTTTGCCTTGGTCGCCATCTTCAACCCCTTCGATTCCGGGCAAGCCTAGCAGCCCGACATGACAAATGC
>CAITEM010000293.1 GCA_903891395.1 uncultured Hyphomicrobiales bacterium
CGACGTCGCACACGAGGTGAAGCGCGATTACGGCCCCGCCAGCGTCATCACGGCGGCCAACTGCTTTGCCCATATCGAGGATGTGCACGCCATCGTCGACGGTATTGTCGAGATGCTGAAGGAAGACGGCGTCTTCATTTCGGAATCGCACTATTTGATTCCGCTGCTCGACACGCTGCAATACGACACCATCTATCACGAGCACCTGCGCTACTACTCGCTGGCCAGCCTGAAGTATCTGCTGGAGATGCACGACCTCGAAGTCTTCCACGCCCGGCCGATCCCGAGCCATGGCGGCTCGATCCGCGTCTATGCGGCGCGGCGCGGCACGCACAATGTGCAACCGAGCGTGGCGCGCATGCTGGCGGCGGAGCCGCGCGGCGAGGCCATGGCCAAACGGCTCTCCGACTTCAAGCGCGACGTCATGCTGTCCAAGCTGCGCCTGATGTCGATGCTACGCGACCTCAAGGAAAAAGGCGCGCGCGTTGTCGGCATCAGCGCGCCGTCGCGGGCCTCGACCCTGGTCAACTATGTCGGGCTCGACGAGGGCATCATCGACTATGTCTGCGAGATCGCCGGTTCGCTGAAGATCGGCAAGTGCATGCCGGGCACGCAGATCCCGGTGGTCGACGAGAGCCGGCTGTTCGCCGACCAGCCCGATTGCGCGGTGATCTTTTCCTGGCACATCGCCGACGAACTGGCGCCGAAGCTCAAGGCCAAAGGCTTCAAGGGGCAGTTGATCACGCCGCTGCCGGTGCCGCGGTTTTTGTAATACAATAGCGCCATGATCGACTGGCCCAAGATCAAGTCCCGGCGCACGATTGCCATCTCGCCGTGGATGAAGATCATCGAGCGCGAGGTGGAGTTCACCGAAGGCGCGGCTCCCGAACTTTATCACGCGGTCGATCAGCAGGATTACATCGCCATCGTCGCGTTGACGCCGGAGGGCAGGATTCCGATCGTGCGGCAATATCGCCCGGCGGCGGAACGGTTCACCTGGGAACTCCCCGCCGGCATGACGGAAAAGGGCGAGCGCCCCGCCGCCACCTGCCGCCGGGAGCTGCTCGAAGAGACTGGCTTTCCGGCTTTGGCGGTGTACGAACTCGGCGGTTTCGCGCCCTGCACCGCCCGGCTGTCGAACCAAATCCATTCCTTCTTCGTGGAATGCGGGCCCCGCTCCGGCGCGGCGCCCGAAGCCGGCATCGAGGTCAGGCTGGTCACGCCTGTGGAACTCGCCGCGCTGATCCGGTCGGGCGATTTCACCCTGCAGCTCCATATCGGCGCGATTTTGCTCGCCGGCATGGCGGGATATCTCGATCTGACCGCGTTCGGGGCCCAAAAGCCGCTTTGACCCCGATCAATGCGACACTTTGGAATGCGAGCAATCTTGGCTCGACAAACCCCCTGGAACCCTTCTAAAAACAGGTCCAACCGGGGCGTTCACGTCAAGAATTCCGAAGAAACTCCCATGAATTACGACGCGTTTTTCGAGACGGCTCTGGACACGCTGCGCGACGAGCGCCGCTACCGCGTGTTCGCCGACCTCGAACGTATCGCCGGCCGTTTCCCGCACGCCCGCTGGCACTCGCCGGAAGGTCCGCGCGACGTCGTGATCTGGTGCTCCAACGATTATCTCGGCATGGCGCAACATCCCAAAGTGATCGGCGCCATGGTTGACGTCGCCGCCCGCATGGGCACCGGCGCCGGCGGCACCCGCAACATCGCCGGCACCAATCATCCGCTGGTCGAGCTAGAGCGTGAACTCGCCGATCTGCACGGCAAGCCGGCTGCACTTGTTTTCACTTCAGGCTACGTCTCGAACCAGACCGGCATTCCGACCATCGCCAAGCTGCTGCCGAACTGCCTGATCCTGTCGGTCGCGCTGAACCACAATTCGATGTTCGAAGGCATCCGCCAGTCCGGCTGCGACAAGGTCATCTGGCGGCACTA
>CAITEM010000294.1 GCA_903891395.1 uncultured Hyphomicrobiales bacterium
CCGTCCATGAAGGTCTTGATGTTGATGATGACCTTCTCGCCCATGTCGACGCGGCCTTCCATCGTCGCCGAGCCCATGTGCGGCAGCACGATCACCTTGCCGGCGCGCGCCAGCTTCAGCAGCTGCGGATTGACCGCGGGTTCGTGCTCGAACACGTCGAGACCCGCGCCGGCGATGTCGCCGGATTCGATCAGCCGCGCCATGGCGTTTTCATCGACCACTTCGCCGCGCGCCGTGTTGACGATGAACGATTCCGGCCGCAGCATTTTCAGCCGCCGCGCGGACAGCAAATGATAGGTCGCCGGCGTGTGCGGGCAATTCACCGACACGATGTCCATGCGGGCGAGCATCTGGTCGAGGCTCTCCCAGTACGTGGCGTCGAGTTCTTCCTCGATCTTCGGCGCGACCTTGCGGCGGTTGTGATAGTGGATCTGCAGGCCGAAGGCGCGGGCGCGCCGCGCCACCGCCTGACCGATACGTCCCATGCCGATGATGCCGAGACGTTTGCCCCAGATGCGATGGCCGAGCATCCAGGTCGGCGACCAGCCGGTCCAATCCTTCTCGGCCGACAGCACGTTGGCACCCTCGACGAGCCGCCGCGGCACCGCCAGGATCAACGCCATCGTCATGTCGGCGGTGTCTTCGGTCAGCACACCGGGCGTGTTTGTCACGGTGATGCCGCGCTGAACCGCGGTGACGACGTCGATGTTGTCGACGCCGTTGCCGAAATTGGCGATCAATTTCAACTGCTCGCCGGCCTTGCCCAGAACCGCGGTGTCGATGCGATCCGTAACCGTCGGCACGAGGACATCGGCGGTTTTGACGGCCTCCGCCAATTGGGCCGCCGTCATCGGCTTGTCGTCGGCGTTGAACCGGGCGTCGAAAAGTTCCCGCATCCGCAGCTCGATGCTGTCGGGCAGTTTGCGGGTGACGACGACGACCGGCTTTTTGTTCTTCGCCATAATTTACTTCGCGAGGTTCGCGCCGTTCAGGCCTCTTTAACCGTGCTCGCCCACACTGCGGCGCAAGCGCGGGACGGGTCAAAATCCAACTATTTTCCTACCAGATGGCAATGACAACACAAAGCTTTCGGGCCACTTTGAAGGCCCTGAGCCGCGCCATGCTTGCCGCCGGCGTGCTGATGGGTGTGGGCGGCGTGGCTTGGGCCGCCGGCGATGGGCCGATGGGCGCGGTCAGCGGCCTGCCGGTGCCGCGTTTCGTCAGCCTAAAGTCGGATCGGGTCAACGTACGGTCGGGCCCGAACAAGGACCAGGACGTCCGCTGGGTCTATACCCGCGCCGGGATGCCGGTAGAGGTCACCGCCGAGTTCGAGAATTGGCGCCGCATCCGCGATTGGGAGGGCGCCGAAGGCTGGGTCTACCACTCGCTGCTGAGCGGCCGTCGCAGCGCCGTCGTGGTGCCGACCCTGAAGGATGATCTGGTGCCGCTCTATGAAAGCACCACCGCCGAATCCGCCGTGGTGGCCCGCCTGCAGTCCGGCGTGCTCGGTCAGTTGAAATCGTGCAACGGCACCTGGTGCGATTTCAACGGCAAGAATTTCAGCGGCTGGATTCGCCAGGAGCGCGTGTGGGGCGCTTACCCGAACGAAAAAGTCGACTAGCTGCTGTGTTGGTCTAGACGGCGCCGATCCCGAATATCTCGCGAAAATTGCGCTGGCCTTTGACGGTGATCGTCACCGCGCGGCTGCCTTCGATACGCTTGATCCAGCCGGCATCGAAACAATGCGTGCACAGCGCCGTCCCGACCACGCCCGCCAGATGCGGACGCCGTTCGCTCCAATCGAGACAGGGCCGGCAAAGCAGACGGCCTTTGCGTTTGCCGCGCGCGTCGAGGTCGATGCCGAGACGCTGCAACAGCGCCATGCCGGTGTCGGTGACGATGCCGGCGTCGGACGCCAATTCAATCTGCCCCTTCGCCACCATCGCATCGGCCAAAGCGACGCCAAGACGGCCGGCGAGATGGTCGTAACAGGTCCGGCCTGCGCGCATCGCGGCGTCACGCGGTCCGACGAAGGCTTTGCGCAGCGGCGCTGCGTCGGCGGCGACCTGCATGATGCTTTCCAGCATGCGCGCGACGGCGGGCGTCGCCAGCCGGTGATAGCGATGGCGGCCTTGTTTCTGCACCGCGACCAGGCCGGCCACGGTCAGCCGCGCCAGATGGCCACTGGCGGTTTGCGGCGTGATGCCGGCGACGCGCGCGAGTTCGGACGCCGTCAAAGCGCGGCCATCCATCAGCGCGTTGAGCATGCCGGCGCGCGCCGGATCGCCGGCGGCGGTGGCGATTTCGGCAAAGGCCGCGGTTCTGGTCATCGCTGACGTTCCTGCATTTTCCGCTCCGAGTTTAGGCCCGCCGGCGGTGAAATGCTTCGGCCCGCACCGTAACATTTTCGATCGCCGCTGCGCAGTGTGCGGCCATGACAAGTGCCGGACAACGCTGCGCCCAATGGCCGTTACCGCGAAAGTTTCTGCGGGCCGTGGCGGCCACGACAGTCCTTTGGCTGCGGCGGGCAGCGACGCGGCGGGCCTTGCGCGAACTCGAGGCGTGGCGCCTGGCGGATATCGGCCGCAGCGCGGGCGAACGTCGCGCCGAATGCGCCAAGTGGTTCTGGCAAAAATAAAAAAGCCGCGCTCGGGGCGCGGCTTTCAATTCAAGACGTCGATGCCGTTACTTCTTGCGGCGCAGCCGCACCACAACATCGACGCGCGAGATTTCGTAGCCCTCTGGCGCTGCCGGCGTCTTGCCGACCAGCACTTCGGCGCCCGGAATATCGAGCAGTTCATCTTCGCCTTCGACGAAGAAGTGATGATGGGACGTCGCGTTGGTGTCGAAATAAGCTTTGGAGCCGTCAACGGCGACCTGGCGAAGGAGACCGACTTCGGTGAATTGGTGCAGCGTGTTGTAGATGGTGGCCAGCGACACCGGCACTTTGGCGCGGGTGGCTTCTTCGTAAAGCGCTTCGGCGGTCAGATGGCGATCGCCTTTGCCGAACAGGATCCAGCCCAGCGCCATGCGCTGACGGGTGGGACGCAGGCCAACCTGGCGGAGCATGGATTTGACGTCATGCCAGGGGCAGCCGGTCAGGTCCGTGCGGCCTGACGGCAGCGCGGCTTCGGCGATTGGCATCAAAATGGTACGCGTTTGGGACATTGTTCCAACCAACTAGACGGCCTGAACGAGGCCGTTGAAACCCGTTTCATCCGCAACATATACGCAATGGCGCCCCAGATGCAACTCTTTCGCAAATCGGCCGGAGGCCGAATTGTCGCGGGTTTTAGGGTAAAATGTTCCCCTCTGCCGTTCCCGGCCGTCTTTGCCCTCTGGCGCCGGTGTGATACGAATTCGCCACGAAAAATCAGGCTATAGACGCCGTTCGGAGACAAAAGACTCATGGATAACCGGCGTTCAAGCTTCGGCTACGAAGACCTCCTGGCCTGCGGCCGCGGCGAACTGTTTGGTCCCGGCAATGCGCAGTTGCCGTTGCCGCCGATGCTGATGTTCGACCGCATCACGGAGATCTCCGAGACCGGCGGCGCGCACGGCAAGGGCATGGTGCGCGCGGAACTCGACGTGAAGCCGGACCTCTGGTTTTTCCTCTGTCATTTCAAAGGCGATCCGGTGATGCCCGGCTGCCTTGGTCTCGACGCGCTGTGGCAGATGGTGGGCTTCTTCCTCGGCTGGCTGGGTTCGCCGGGCCGCGGCCGGGCTCTGGGCATGGGCGAAGTGAAGTTTTCCGGCCAGGTGCTGCCGAACGTGAAAAAGATCGTCTACGGCGTCGACTTCAAGCGGGTGATGCGCTCGAAGCTGGTGTTGGGTATCGCCGACGGCTGGCTTTCCGCCGACGGCACCGTGATTTACAAAGCGAGCGACCTCAAAGTCGGTCTGTTCAAGCAGGAAGAAGCATTACAGCCGACCGGCGCGTAGCAGCCCGGGTCCGTATCGGTGCCAAGTGCTCTTGCGCGGTTGCTTGGGGCGGCCCAAATGTGGGCCAATCATCAATATTCCGCGGCTTTAGGTGAGGATTTACGGCCATGAGACGAGTAGTCGTCACCGGGATGGGCATTGTCTCATCGATCGGCAACAACACGCAGGAAGTTCTCGCCAGTCTGCGCGAAGCCAAATCCGGCATCACGCGCTCTGAGGATTTCGCCAGCCACGGTTTCCGCTGCCAGGTGCAGGGCATGCCGACGCTCGATCCGTCGGGATCGATCGACCGCCGCGCCATGCGTTTCCTCGGTCCCGGTTCGGC
>CAITEM010000295.1 GCA_903891395.1 uncultured Hyphomicrobiales bacterium
AAACGCCGGTGCGACGCGCTTCGATCTCGCGCGCGACTTCCGCGAGTTCTCGCTGGTCCTCCTCGGGCCATGACGCCACATGCTGGAGGATTTCTGTGACTGCTGGGCTCATGACGGAACTATAGCATAATTACCCGCGTCGCCCAATGTCGGCGACCGCATCCGCTATCCCATACTTCCCGGCTCGCTACTTCCGCGGCTCGCCGAAGTCGAGCGGCAGCGGCTCTATCTGCGGAATATCGATCCTGATCTTGCTGGTATCGACATCGGTCTGCTTGTCCAACAACGCGGTCACCGTGAGCGGAAAAGCGATGACCAGCACGACCATGAACAATTGCAGCCCGACCCAAGGCAAGGCGCCCCAATAAATGTCGGAGCTTTTGACTTCCTTGGGTGCGACGCCGCGCAGGTAGAACAACGCAAAGCCGAATGGCGGGTGCATGAAAGAGGTCTGCATATTCACGCAGAGCATCACGCCAAACCAGATCAGCGCCGCATCCGCGCCGACGACAGGCGCCAATATCTTCTGAGCGATCGGCGCGATCATCGGCAGGATGATGAAAGCGATTTCAAAGAAGTCCAGAAAGAACGCCAGGAAGAAAATGAACAGGTTGATGAAGATCAGGAATCCCCAAACGCCGCCCGGTAGCGACGTCAGCATGTTCTCCAGCCAGACGCCGCCCGACACGCCCAAGAATACGACCGAGAAGCAGGTCGAGCCGATCAGGATGAACACCACCATCGTCGTGATACGCATCGTCGTCTCATAGCCTTGCTTGATCAGGCTTCGCAGGTCCGCGATGCGGACCGCTTCGATGCAGATCCAGGCAACGGCGAGGTAACTGATCAGGAACGAGATTCGGAACAGCAGCTTCTGCGTCTCGAGAACGCCAAGGATCGTGCCGATGATGCCGGCAATGACGCCGATGATGAGCACCTTGCGGCCGAGCGGGCTGAAATCGGGGTGATGCATCGCGGCCAGAACGATGGCGCCGATCGCGCCCATCGCCCCGGCTTCGGTCGGGGTGGCGAGACCAAGCATCATGGTGCCGAGCACCACGAAGATGAGAACCGCCGATGGCACGATGCCCAACAGACATTTGCGCCACAGCGGCCAGCCGCTCAGCGACAGTTCGTCCCGCGGTATTGGCGGCAAATGTTCAGGTTTGAAAATGCCGAGCACGAAGGTGTAGCCGGCGAACAAGAGAACCTGCAGGACCGACGGCCCCCAGGCGCCGAGATACATGTCACCCACCGACTTGCCCAACTGATCGGCGAGCACGATGAGCACTAAAGACGGCGGCACTAGTTGGGTAATGGTTCCGGAGGCGGCCAGCACGCCGGTGATGTAACGCATGTTGTAGCCGTAACGGATCATCACCGGCATCGAGATCAGCGCCATGGCGATGACTTGGGCCGCAACCGTCCCGGTGATGGCGCCGAGAATGAAACCGACGATGATGACGGAGTAGCCGAGCCCGCCGCGGATCGGCCCGAACAACTGGCCCATCGAGTCGAGCATGTCCTCGGCGAGGCCGCAGCGTTCGAGCACGGCACCCATGAAGGTGAAAAACGGAATCGCGAGCAGCAGCTCGTTGGAAAGAACGTTGCCGAAGACACGGCCCGGAATGGCTTGCAGGAAATTGAGGTCGAAAAAGCCCTGATAGATTGCAACAAAGCCGAACGATATGCCGACCGCGGCCAGCGTGAAGGCGACCGGGTAGCCGACCAGCATGGCCAGCACCAGCCCGCCGAACATCAAAGGCGGCATGGATTGCAGCGTGATCATTGCGTCGGTCTCTCGTATTTTGCGTCAATGACGACGCGTCCCTGCAACGCGGCGACGCGCTTGATGACCTCCGATACGCCTTGCAGCGCCAGCATGAACAACCCGCCGGGGATGACGAATTTGATGGGCCAGCGCAGCAGGCCGCCGGCGTTACTCGAGATTTCACCCGTCAGGTAGGATTGGTAGAAGAACGGCCACGACAGGTAACAGAGCAACAGGCACGCCGGAATCAGCAGAAGGAGCGTGCCGATAAGATCGAGCCAGAGTTGCCCGCGCTCCGACAGGAAGAGATAAAAAATCTCGACCCGCACATGCTCGTTGCGCTTGAACGTGTAGGACGCGCCGAACATCACCAGGACGGCGAACATGTACCACTGCAATTCGAGCCAGCTATTGGAGCTGTCGTCGAAGGCGTAGCGGATCATGGCGTTGCCGGCGCTCACCACGCAGGAGAGCAGGACCAGCAGATTGCAGACGTAGCCAATTTTTTCGTTGACGCGGTCGATCGCCGCGCTGATTGAAAGCAGATAACGCAAGATTTCCCCCGGTCTTCCTTATCAGTGCCTGCACCTCCCATCACTTTCAAGTGGCGAGCGTTGTCGAGGCCCGGTTTGGCGCGAATTTACACCGCCGATATGCTGCGTTGCGGCAACAATGCCGGACGCGGCCTGTGTCATGCCAGTACCATTTGAGACTATAGTCCTTGACAGCGCGACGCTGGTTCGATACAGTTGCGGCAGCGTCGCGATCCGCGCCCAGGCTTTGCCGGGCCGCGCCGTTTCCATCATCCTTGAACCACACAACGGAGCATCGCATGGCGCGATACACCGCCAGACTGACCGCGAGCATCAAGTATTGGTACGAAGAAACCGACCGTTCCGTCGAAGCCATTGCCGCGGAGTTCGACGTCAGTGCGCGCAACATTCAGCGCCTCGCCGTCAGCGAAAACTGGATCAAACGCAAAGACCGCAAACGCCGGCCGCGCGTCGTGCCGATAGCGGCGCAGTTGCTGGAGGAAGCGGAAGGGTTGGCGGCTCAAGCGCCGAAGGCCGCAGCAACGGAAAAGCCAGGCCCCCATCTTCGCGCAGACGACAGCGGAGAATGTAGAGACGGCCCGGAGCAGCAGTCCGCCTCCACTGTCGACTTGCTCGAAGCGCGGGTGCGGCAGGAAATCGAAGCCCTCGACGAAGACCGTGGCGCGCGCCGCGGCTTCCGCGTCGCAGACGCCGAACGCTGCGCCCGCACGCTGACGACCGTGACGCAAACGCTTCACGAAGTTCAGCGCCTGCGCAGCGCGCACGCGCCCACCGCCGAACAGATGCCTGACGGCTACGGGCCACAGGACATGGACGCGTTCCGTGACGATCTGGCACGCCGCATCGACTTGTTCATCGCCAGCCGGACCGAACGCGAAGAGACGGGCCAAGAGACGGGCTAAGAAACTCCGAAAGAGACCGGCGCCGCGGCGCCGGACGCGGTGCGATAGAAGGCCGCGCCGGTATCGGGCTACGCATCAAGAATCTGTGAGGCAACGTCGGTTCGGTCTCCGGCACTGGAACATGTTCAACAGGCCGGGGTTGTCGAACGCTTCATCCTAACAACCCAAGGAATTTCAGATGAAAATTCGCACCCTCGCGCTCGCTTCCGCTCTTGCCCTCGCGGCAACCGGCGCCGCTTTCGCCCAGTCCCCGAACGGCACAGCCGGCGGCGCCAGCAAGACCGACACGATGTCGAAGGACAGCATGTCAAAAGACACGATGGCCAAGGACAAGATGAAGTCCGGCACCACCGGCATGTCGAATCGCGACGCGGCGGGCGCGACCAACAATCCGAAGACCAACGCCAACGTCAGCCCGGCTTCGCCGAACGCCGGCGAGAAGCAGGAAAAGTAATCGACGTTGCTTCGGTTATGCGATCCGTCATGCCCGGCCTTGTGCCGGGCATGACTGTTTCAGAGGACGCCGCGATCCTGCGGCACCGGCAACCGGCTCTACGCGGTGGCGAATGTGACGGTGAAGCGTGAACCGTTGCCGTTGTCGCCCGGCGCGATCTGCAAGCTGCCGCCGATCTGGTTGACCAGCGACTTGATGATCTTCATGCCGAGCCCGGTGGAGTCGGCCGGGTTGAAATCGGCCGCCACACCCGGGCCGTCGTCGATCACCGACAGCGCCACGCTTGTCGGCGACAGCTTTTCGATGCGAACGGCGATGCGGCCCTTGGCGTATTTCACCGAATTGGTGATCAGCTCGTTGACGATGAAGCCGAGCGGGATCGCCGACGAACTCGGGATCACGATCTCCGGTCCTTCGACGTCGATGGCATAGCCGGTCTGCACTTCGAACAGCAGGCTCGACAGGTCGTCGCACAATTGCCGCAGGTATTGCTTGAACTCCACCTTGTCCTGATGATCGAGCAGATGCAGGCGGCGGTGCACGCGGCCCAATGCCGAGACGCGGCGGCCGGCGATCAGCAATTGAGCGGCGGCCTCGGGCGTCGTCGCGGCGCGGCTCTGCAACGACAGCAGGCTGACGACCAGTTGCAGGCCGTTGACGAGACGGTGCTCGAATTCCTGCGCCAGCATGTCCTGACGCTTCGACAGCTCTTCCTTGTCGCGCAGCAGCACTGTTTCGCGCGCCAAGGAGGCCTTCAACTCCGCCGCGATCGCGTCGAAGCGCTGCTCGCCCTTGTCACGGACAAAAGGCCGGCGTGCCGGAAAGCGGGCCTTGGGGTCGTTGCTGTTGAGGCTCATGGCACCAAACGTGCCACGCCGCCAACGTTCTGACTGAGCGAAACAGCACATTCAGGGCGGCGTTGATATGCGGTAAAAGAAGCGGTTTTTTAGAGGCCGGAACTATTCCAGCCCGACCGAGCGGCCCTTCTCGGACAGCACCACGCTCAGCAGCGAACTGTGGACTTCGAGGTGCCCGTTGTAATCGATGAAACCGAGCTTGCGGAACTTGTTCATGAAGTGGCTGACGCGCGAGCGCGTCGTGCCGACCATGGCGGCCAGCGTCTCCTGGTTGATCTTGGCCAAAATGGGCTCGGGCCGGCCCGCCTTGCCGAAATTGGCCAGCAGCAGCAGCAGCACCCGCGCCAGGCGCTTCTCGGTCGAGTTGAACAACTGATCGACCAGATCCTCCTCGACCCGCGCGGTACGCGTCAGGATATGCGCGACGAACATCTGAGAAAACGCCGGCTCGTCTTTGAGCACGCGCTGGATTTCCGCTTTGCTGACCTGCATGACGCTGCAATCCGGCATGGCGGAGGCGGTGGCCAGACGCTTCGGCTGGCCGATCAGGCAGCCCTCGCCAAGAAATTCATCCGCGCCCAGAATGGCGACAACGGCCTCGTTGCCTTGCGCGGAGACGACCGTGACTTTGACCTTGCCCGACCGGATGTAGACGACCGAGTCGGCGGCATCGCCTTGTTCAAAGATAATCGCATTCTTCTTGAAGGCAAAAATGACGCGGCCTTTAGCCACAGTCTCCAGAAAGGTCGCGGGATCGAAGGCGCGGTTCGCCGCGGCCTTGCGGCTTCGTTCGTCGAATTTTATTTTGGGAGGGGCCACGACGTTTTCGCTCCAATCCATTGAGGCGGGAGCGCAAACTGTCTCTCAGGCACCGACGTCAGGACACAGCCGACGCAAGCGATAAACCCAGTGTAACCTACCGGACATAACGAAGTCCATTAACAATACCGCGGAACTGTACCGTCAAACGGCGCCGGTATCATTCAACCTCACCGGTCCAGCGACGCGTCCTCGATCATCCAGTGGACCAAATCGGGAAACGAGATTCCCGCGTGCGCGGCGAGCTCCGGCACCAGCGAGGTCTTGGTCATGCCGGGCTGCGTGTTCACTTCGAGACAAGCGATGCCCGCGACACCCTTGGCGTCGTCGTAGCGGAAATCCGAACGCGTGACACCGCGGCAGCCGAGCGCCGCGTGAGCCAACAGAGCCAAGCGCCGGCACTCTTCGTAGATTTCGGCCGGCACCGGCGCGGGCAACAGATGCGTCGAACCGCCGGGCGCGTATTTGGCCTCGTAATCGTAGAACTTGGTGTTGGCGATGATTTCGATGACGCCGAGCGCGTGATCGCCCATCACCGCGCACGTCAATTCCTTGCCGGGGATGAACGGCTCGATCAGGATTTTCTCGCCGAAGGCCCAGTCGGCGCGGTTCAATTCCTGCGGCGGGTGCGCGTGGTCTTTCTGCACGATGAAGACGCCGACGCTGGAGCCTTCCGCGATCGGCTTGAGGACATAAGGCGGCGGCAGCAGATGCCGCTTCGCCGCGTCGAGACGCGACACCACCATGCCGCCGGGCACGGCCACGCCGCCGGCCTTGAGCACCGTCTTGGCGACGTCCTTCTGCATGGCGACGGCGGAGGCCATGACGCCGGAATGGCTGTACGGAATGCCGAGGATTTCCAGCATGCCTTGCAACGTGCCGTCCTCGCCGGGACGGCCGTGCAGCACGTTGAGCGCGACGTCGGGTTTGAGCGCGCGCAAGGTGGCGGCGATGTCGCGGTCGACGTCGACGCGGGTGACACTGTAACCGGCGCGCTCGGCGGCATCGGCGCAGGCGTTGCCGGAGCGCAGCGACACTTCGCGCTCGGCCGACCACCCGCCCATCAGGACGGCGACGTGTTTGAGGGTGCTAATGACGTGCCTCCGAATCAGGGCGTAAGCTAGTGGCCCATAGGTCATAAGGGCTGCGTCCTAGTCCATATCGCAGTCCGGTGACCGCATTACTAACGCGGACGGAACGGCAAAAGCGAGGCACGCATGATCGAGGCCTGGTTGGATCTACCAGCGGCGGCCGTGTTCGGCGTGCTGGCTTTGCTCTATTTCTGCACGGCCGCGCTGATCGTCTGGGTGGTCTACGGCGCCCTGCTCGGCCCGCGCGTCAAACAGCTCGACGGCGTGGTGGCGCCCTATTTCGGCGCCATCGGCGTGCTGTTCGCGCTACTCACCGGATTTCTCGCCAACGATATCGGCGACCGCAACCGCCAGGCGGCGCGCGCGGTGCAGTCCGAGGTCGCCGAATTGCGCAATTTGTTCACGCTCAGCGTGGCGTCGGCGTCCGACATGCATGCCATCCGCAACGACTGGACGGCCTACATCAAGGCCGCGACCGGCGAGGAATGGTCGGCCATGACGGTCGGCGAAAGCGCGCCGTCGGTGAACGCGGCCTATGACGACCTGCTGCGCGAGGTCAGCCATCCGAAAATCGCGGACGAAGCCGGCGCCCCGGTGCAATCGGCGCTGCTCAGTGCGGCGCTGCGCGTCGGCACCGCGCGGTCCGAACGTCTCGCGCTTGCCTCCGACAACACCAGCGAACTGAAATGGGCGATCGTGCTGATCCTCGGCGTCATGACGCAGATCGCGATCGGCTTGGTGCATCTGCAGAGGCGCAATGCGCATATCGCGGCGCTGACGGTGTTCTCGGTCGCGGTGGTGTGCACGCTCGGATTGATCGCGTTGCAGGAGCACCCCTTCGCCGGCAGCGTGCGGTTGGGACCGGCGCCCTTGCTGGAGTTGCTGAAGCTGCAGGGGCCGTGACTTAAGCGATTCTCTTCTTGCGCATGATCTTGTCTAAAAACCGGTACCCGCTTTTCGGGATTACACGCTATTCCCGATCCGCTTGATCTCCCATTCCAGGTCGATGCCGGAATGCGCCTTGACGCGGGCGCGCACGGTTTCGCCGAGAGTCTCGATGTCGGCGGCGGTGGCGCCGTCGAGACTGATCAGGAAATTGCTGTGCAGTTCGGACACCTGCGCGTTGCCGACCTTGAAACCGCGGCAGCCGGCTTCGTCGACCAGTTTCCACGAACTATGCCCGGGCGGGTTCTTGAAGGTCGAGCCGCCGGTGCGATTGCGCGGCTGGCTCGCCTCGCGCTTCTTCTTGATCTCCGCCATCTCGGCGGCAATCGCCTCCGGATCGCCTTTGCGGCCCTGGAACACAGCCCGCGTGAAGACGACATTTTCCGGCACGCCGCAATGCCGATAGGAAAATCCCATATCGGCGTTGCTGTAGGCGCGGATGTTGCCCTGGCGGTCGACGCCGCGCGCTTCGATCAGCACGTCCTTGGTCTCGCCGCCGTAGGCGCCACCGTTCATGCGCAAAGCGCCGCCGATGGTGCCGGGAATGCCGCTATAGAACGCGAGACCGGCGATACCCGCCTTCTGCGCCGCGCGCGACACCATGACGTCGAGCATGGCGGTGCCGGCGGTGACCCGCTCGCCGTCGATGGCGACCTCGTTGAAACCGCGGCCGAGCCGGATGACGACGCCCTCGACGCCGCCGTCGCGCACGATCAGGTTCGAGCCGGCGCCGATCACCGTCACCGGAATCTCGGGCGGCATGTTGCGCAGCACGTAAGCGAGATCGTCTTCGTCCTCCGGCATGAACAAAGCCTGCGCCGGACCGCCGACGCGGAACCAGGCGAACTCGCCGAGCGATTGATTGGCAATAAGCCGCCCGCGCAATTGCGGTAGGCGGCCTTTCAACTCCGGCAGGATGTCCGGGAAGGCCACGTCAGACCTCCGGGACGGGCGCAGGCCGGTGATCGGTGCCCAGCGCCACGAGCGTAAACGTCGCTTCCGTGACCTTGAATTCCTGTTCGTCCTCGCGGCGGCGGCGCCACGCCTCGATATGAACCTTCATCGACGTGCGTCCGGTCGAGATGATTTCGCCATAAAAGCTCACCTCATCGCCGACGGATACCGGCAGCAGAAAGCTCATGGCTTCGACCGCAGCGGTAACCACGCGGTTGCGCGCCCGCCGCGTGGCGAGCGACGCCGCCGCAAGGTCCATGTGCGCCATCAACCAGCCGCCGAAGATATCGCCCGCGGGATTGGCGTCCGCCGGCATGGCGATCATGCGGATCAGCGGCGCGAGTTTTTGCGTGTTCATGCTGTCCGTTTCCGCCAATACCTTACCCCAGCGCCTTGAGCTCCGCCGGCAGCGCATAGGCCCATTGCGTGATCGAGCCGGCGCCGAGGCACACGACGTAATCGCCGGGTTTGGCCAAAGCCTTGATCAAGCCGGCGAGCTTTTCCGGCGCCTCGAGCGCCATCGCCTGGCGATGGCCATGCGCGCGCAGGCCCTGCACCAGCGCGTCGCGGTCGACGCCGGGAATGGGCTGCTCGCCCGCCGAATAGACCGGCGCGACGATGACGGTGTCGGCATCGTTGAAGCAGGAGCAGAACTGCTCGAACAAGGCTTGCAGACGCGTGTAGCGATGCGGTTGCACGACGGCGATCACTTTGCCTTTCACGCTTTCGCGCGCGGCGCGCAACACGGCGGCAATCTCGACCGGGTGATGGCCGTAGTCGTCGATGATGGTGACGCCGTTCCAATCGCCGACGCGGGTGAAGCGCCGCTTGACGCCGCCAAAGTTGCCGAGCGCCGTGCGGATCATGCCGTCACTGACGCCCAATTCGTGCGCGACGGCGATGGCCGCGGTGGCATTGAGCGCGTTGTGGCGGCCGGGCATCGGCATGATCAGCTTGTCGATGGTGTGCGTGGTCTTGCCCTCGCGGTCGCGGAACAGCACCGAGAAGCGCGACTTGCCGTCGTGATGATCGAGATCGACCAGCCGAATATCCGCCTGCGGATTTTCGCCGTAGGTGAGAATGCGGCGGTCTTCGAGTTTGCCGACAAGCGTCTGCACCACCGGATGATCGGTGCACATCACCGCGAAACCGTAAAACGGAATGTTTTCGATGAAAGCGCGGAACGCGTCCTGCACCGCCTCGAAGGTGTGGAAGTGATCGAGATGCTCAGGATCGATATTGGTGACGATGGCGATGTCGGCCGGCAGTTTCAGGAAGGTGCCGTCGGACTCGTCGGCCTCGACCACCATCCACTCGCCGGCGCCGAGCCGCGCGTTGGTGCCATAGGCGTTGATGATGCCGCCGTTGATGACGGTCGGGTCGAGTTCGCCGGCGTCGAGCAGAGTCGCAACCAGCG
>CAITEM010000296.1 GCA_903891395.1 uncultured Hyphomicrobiales bacterium
CCGAGTCTGGCGACGGTCGGCGACTATCTTGCGCTGCTGAAGCCGCGGGTGATGTCGCTGGTGGTGTTCACGGCACTGGTCGGTCTGGCGGTCGCGCCGGGTTCGTTGCATCCCGTGACCGCGTTTACGGCGTTGCTCTGCATCGCGGTCGGCGCCGGCGCCTCGGGCGCGCTCAACATGTGGTTCGACGCCGACATCGACGCCTTGATGACGCGGACCGCGCGCCGTCCGGTGCCGATGGGCCGGGTGCAGCCGGGTGAGGCCTTGGCTTTCGGGCTGACGCTGTCGGGATTCTCGGTGGTCGTCCTCGGCGTGCTGGTGAATGTGCTGGCCGCGGCGTTGCTCGCTTTCACCATCTTCTTTTATGCCGTCGTCTATACGATGTGGCTGAAGCGCTCGACGCCGCAGAACATCGTGATCGGCGGCGCCGCCGGCGCCTTCCCGCCGGTGATCGGTTGGGCCGCGGTAACCGGGTCGCTGTCGCTCGAACCCATTCTGCTGTTCGCCATCATCTTCATCTGGACGCCGCCGCACTTCTGGGCGCTGGCGCTGTATCGCAGCGAAGAATACGCCCGCGCCGGCATTCCGATGCTGCCGGTCGTCGCCGGCGAAGTCAGCACCCGCCGCCATATCCTGCTGTACACGTTGCTGCTCGTGCCGGTCGGCATCGCGCCGTGGCCGCTCGGCTTTGCCGGCGTGCTGTATGGCGTCACGTCCGTGGTGACCGGCGCGATCATGCTGCTGCTGGCCTGGCAGGTGTTCCGCGAGCGCCGCCCGGTCGAGCGGGCCGCCCGGCACCTTTTCGCCTTTTCGATCCTGTACCTGTTCCTGCTGTTTGCCGTCCTTCTGGTCGACCGGGGCTGGGGCGGGCTGATCGCCCGGTTCTCGGTATGAGTGTTGGAATCATCATGGACGAGCCCGCTAAAGACGACGGCATCGTGCTGACCGAGGCGCAGAAGCGCGCCCGCCGGTCGCGTTCGATCGCCATTGCGCTGTCGCTCGCGGGGCTGGTCATTCTGTTTTACGTAATGACTTTGGTGAAGGGCCCCATGGTCCTCATAAGGCCGCTGTGATGACCGTCACCGCGCCACGCGACGACAAAAAGCTGCGGCGCGACGTGATCGTCGCCGCCTGCTGCGGCGTCTTTGTCGCGATGATGGTCGGCGCGGCCTACGCTTCGGTACCGTTCTACACTTGGTTCTGCCAGACCACCGGCTTCGGCGGCACCACGCAGGTGGCCGAGCGCGCGCCGGCGCCGGGCCAGGTGCTCGGCCGCGAACTGACGATCACTTTCGACTCCAATGTCGCGCCGGGTCTGCCGTGGCGCTTCATGCCGGAGCAGAACGAGATCAAGGTTCGCATCGGCGAAGTCGCGACCGTGCATTACAAGGTGGTCAACGAGGCCGCGCGCGAGATCACGGCGCAGGCCGGCTACAATGTGTCGCCGCCGCAGGTCGGATCGTACTTCACCAAGATCAACTGCTTCTGTTTCACCCAGCAGACCATGAAGCCGGGCGAGACGCGCGAGATGACGGTCGTGTTCTATGTCGATCCCGAGATCGTCAAGGACCATGATCAGGACGATCTCAACTCGATAACGCTGTCCTACACCTTCTATCGCCTGCGCGAGCAGGTGCGGCCGGTCGCCGAGGCGCCGGACGTGACCAAGTCAAAGCTATAAACGGAGACGACCACGATGGCCGACGCGCACACCAAGCATCACGACTACCACCTGGTTGATCCGAGCCCGTGGCCGGCCGTCGGTTCGACGTCGGCCTTCATCATGGCGGTCGGCGCGATTAGCTGGATGCACCACATGTACGCCGCGGCGCCGCTGGTGTTCGGCATCGGTGTCCTCGGCGTGCTCTACACTTTCGTCGCCTGGTGGCGCGACGTGATCCGCGAAGCGCAGTTCGAAGGTTTCCATACCCGCGTGGTGCAGATCTCGCACCGCTACGGCATGATCCTGTTCATCGCCTCGGAAGTGATGTTTTTCGTGGCCTGGTTCTGGGCGTACTTTAACACCGCTCTCTTTCCCGGCGAGGCGCACGAAGTCGGCCGTCTCGCCTTTACCCATGGCGTATGGCCGCCGGTCGGCATTCAGACTTTCGATCCGTGGCATCTGCCGCTGTTGAATACGTTGATCCTGCTGACCTCGGGCACCACGGTGACCTGGGCGCATCACGCGCTGCTGGAAAACGACCGCGAGGGCGTGAAGTGGGGCCTCATCCTCACCGTTCTGCTCGGCGCCACCTTCACCTGCGTGCAGGCCTACGAATATTCGCACGCCGCCTTCACGTTCAGCGGCAACATCTATGGCGCCACCTTCTTCATGGCGAC
>CAITEM010000297.1 GCA_903891395.1 uncultured Hyphomicrobiales bacterium
ACGAAAAATCCAGACGCCATGATCTCGGCGCTGCGCAAGATCGAGGGCCGTGGCGAAATCGCCAGCGCCAATTCGGCCGTCATGGAAATGTGCATCGACAACCCGCGCACCGGGTTCTCCAACATTTTCGATACCCATCCATCGGTCGATAAGCGTGTCGAGGCGCTGGTGAAATTCGCAGGCGGTCACGATCCGGGGCCGCTGGCTTTGCCGGGTATGGATGAGACGCCGCAGGCCGAGCCGCCCGCCGGTGGCCCTTGGGGTAGCGCGCAGGCCGGCGGCGCGCCGCAAACAGATAAGTCGTTTTTGCCCGGCGAACCGCCGCTCGGCGATCAGGGGCCCTGGGGCAAGCGGGGCTAACGCCCCTCAGGCGCTCAGCAGTTCGGGATTCTGCCCCGGAATACGGGCTACCGCATCCATGCAGACGCGATTGCGGCCGCCGCTCTTGGCCGCGTACAGCGCGCGGTCGGCGTCGGCGACCAGCGCCTGCGCCGAGAGATTCATGGCCGGCACGACGGTAGCAACGCCAACACTGAGCGTGACGATGCGGTAACTGCTGATATCGTGGATAATCGCCATGGCCGCCACTTGCCTGCGGATCGTTTCGGCGACGCGCGTGGCACCATCCGTGCCGGTATTCGGCAACAGCACGGCGAATTCCTCACCGCCGTAGCGCGCGGCGACGTCACCGGGTCTGCGGACCGCTCCGCCAATCGCCCCGCCGATGGCCATCAGCACCCTGTCGCCGTCGGGATGCCCATAGCGATCGTTGAATTGTTTAAAGTGATCGACATCGATCATGAGCAACGACAGTGGCTGGCGCTCGCGTGCAGCGCGGCGCCAAGCCTGCGCCAGCGCCTCATCGAAACCGAGCCGGTTGGAAAGCTGAGACAGCTTGTCCTGCCGCGCCAGAACGGCTTGGCCCTTTTCCGCGACGATGCGGCGGCGCAGTTCACGGTTGAACATCGCCACCAGCAAGATCACGCTCGCGGCCATGACGGCAAAAACGGCGAACAGCAGTTCAATCTTGAGCCACCAGGGCGCCAGCACGTCGGCACGCGCAATCCCCGCCGATACCAGCAGTGGCAGGTCGCCGACACGGCGATAGGCATAAAGCCGCGGCATACCGCCCATTAGGCCGGCGCCGGCATAGGTCCCCGACGATTCGTCTTTTGCATGCTTAAATAGCGCGGCTTTGCTCCAATCCGCCCCGATATTCTCAGTGCCGGAACCGTTTTGAACAAGCACAACACCGTCGGCGCGAAACAACGTGGCGATGCCGTTTCTGCCAAGAGCAAGAGTCTCCAGACGTTGCTTTATGAAATCAAGCTTGAGGGTGCCGGACACAATACCGTTAAAGCCGCCATCCGGTTTGTTGAGCCGCCGGCTGATCGAAACACTCCAAGCTTTTTGCTGAAGGCGGGCCTCGAATGGCCGGCTGATGTAAAAACCGTTTGCGTTCGGCGTGTCGCGCTGGAATTTGAAGTATTCGCGGTCGGCAAAATTTCCGGGACGCACCGGGCTCTGCACCGAGTCGAGAACAATAGAACCGTCTTTGTCGAGCACCACCATGGCACCGAGCCCGGGCGCGGTCGTGGTGCGATCGAACACCGCGATCTGGCGCACGCGCGACGGCAGTGCCATGAGTTCGCTGTCTTGCACCGACTCGGCGACGGCTTGCAGCGAAAGATCGTACAACTCGATATTGCGCGCGATGTCCTGTTCGATCAGCCTCGCGATACTCTCGGTGGTCTCGAAGCTGCTTTTTACGGTAGCCTGATAGGAATCAAGCGCTATCACGGCGAATACCATGAGCTGAATCAGCAGGCCGACCGCCGTCGCCGTCCAGATGACGAGAGGACTAGGTTGACCGATCGTTTTTGCGAGCCATGGCAGCTTCGGCATCTTAATGTCCGTTTGCGTACACATCGTATCTTCGGACAAAACCGCTACCGCACCGATAATGAATACCTTCGTTTGCGAGCACGCTTACCGCGCTGTTAACAGGACTTAGAGAAATGGCGCAGAATAGCCAAAACGCCCGATATTACGGGCTTGCGCTAAAATTGGAACTTTGGCCCAGCGAAGGCGCTAGTGCCCTTCGAACGAGAGGAGCGTGCGCACCGGCACGTCCATCGCGCGCAACTTCGCGGCGCCGCCAAGTTCCGGCAGATCGATGACGAAACAAGCGGCCAGAACCTCCGCCCCCATCTGGCGCAACAATTTCACGGCGCCTTCGGCGGTACCGCCGGTGGCGATCAGATCGTCCACCAGAATCACGCGCTCGCCTTTCTTCACCGCGTCCTCATGCATTTCCATCTCATCGAGGCCGTATTCCAGGGAATAGGCGATCCGTACCGTGGTGTGCGGCAGCTTGCCCTTCTTGCGGATCGGGATGAAGCCAGCCGACACTTGGTGCGCCACCGCACCACCGAGGATAAAGCCGCGCGCTTCCATGCCGGCGACCTTGTCGATCTTTGAGCCGGCCCAGGGCTGCACAAGGGCGTCGACGGCCCGGCGGAACGCCCGCGCATTACCAAGCAGCGTTGTGATGTCGCGAAACATAATGCCAGGCTTGGGATAATCCGGAATGTTACGGATGGCATCGCGCAAGTCGTCGTCGAGGTCATTCATCGCTGCATTACTTCTTCATGCGCTCAACGAAGGTCTGACCGCCCTTCATCTTGTCGGTAAGCGGACTTTCGACGATCTGCACGACCACGGCATCGGCTGGCACGTTGCAGTTCTTCATGACCGCTTGGGTGATGTCATACATCAACGCTTTCTTGGTTTCGTCGCTGCGGCCGGCAGCGATATTGATCGTGATTTCAGGCATTCGGTCTCTCCTATTGGTCTGCAAAAAAAGCGCGCGTGGCAAGACTGTTCAAGCTCTCTCTCACGCGGGCAGCCACCGCCGCGGCGTCTCGCGTTTGTCGTCATAGGCCGCTTCGAAGACCGGCGCGGCCAAAGTTGACTGAATGTGCAACGTGCCCGAGCCGTTATTGGCAAAGCCGTGTTTGCGGCCGGCCGGAATGATCATGAGCTGGCCGCTCGTCAATGTGGCATGGGTGTTTTCGATCCATACGTCGGCGCTGCCGGATAGGACGTGGAGCACTTCTTCGACGGCGTGGAGATGGTTCGGCGCGCCCAAGCCCGGCTCGCACCATTGCTCGAACATGCAGAGCTGCGTCGCGCCGTTGGCAGCCGACGCCTTCATGCGGGTGACCACGCCAGGACGCCACTCCTCCCGTTGATTTTCCTCCGTATCGACGGCGCGCATCGGTTTAAACATGGCAGACTCCCAGCGGACGCCCAAGGCTAGCCGTTCAGCACCCTGCCCGCCACCGCGTCGAGTTTCTTGAGCAACTCCGGATCGCGCGCCTCTGGCGCGGTAATCAGCGCGGTATCCAGCGCACGGTCGGAACCGATCGGGCATTCCTCGTGCTCGCGCGGGAAATCGGCGGCAAGCCGCGCTACCAGACGCTTGGCGCGGTCGCCATTGCTCATCAAGACGCCGATAATGTCCTGCACCGTCACAGCGTCATGGTCGGGGTGCCAGCAATCGAAATCGGTCACCATGGCGACAGTCGCGTAACAAATCTCGGCTTCGCGGGCGAGCTTGGCTTCGGGCATATTGGTCATGCCGATCACCGAGTAGCCGAGTTCCTTGTAGGTCATGCTCTCGGCCAGCGTGGAGAACTGTGGGCCTTCCATACAGACGTAAGTGCCACCCCATTTCGGCTCGATCTGTTCCATGCGCGCGGCGTCGCGCAGGCGACGGCGCAGCACTGGCGAGACTGGATGTGCCATCGAGACATGCGCGACCAGGCCTTTGCCGAAAAACGAGCTCTCGCGCTTGTAGGTACGATCGACGAATTGGTCGATCAGTACGAAGCTGCCAGGCGGCAGGTCCTCCTTGAACGAGCCGCAGGCTGATAGCGACACCAGGTCGGTGACGCCGGCGCGCTTGAGGATGTCGATATTGGCCCGGTAGTTGATGTCGGACGGCGACAGCCGGTGGCCCTTGTCGTGACGCGGCAGGAACACCACCGGCAATCCGTTGATATCGCCAATGCGCAGCGCGCCGGAGGGTTCGCCCCAAGGGCTTTTAACGTGCTCTTCGCGGACGTTCTGGAGGCCCGGCAGGTCGTAAATGCCGCTGCCGCCGATAATGCCAAGCACTGCCTTGGTCATAAGGAGCCTCAGTCATGCAATCCCAAAAACGAAAGGGGCCCAAACAGGCCCCTCACGTCAAGAGATTTTGTCCGGGCTCAGTGTACCGCCGACCAGATTTTCTTCTTGGTGAAGTACATCAAGCCCGCCAGCACGATCAGGAAGATCATGACCTGGAAGCCGAGGCGCTTGCGCTGCACCAGCTTGGGTTCGGCCGTCCACATCAGGAAGGCCGAGACGTCCTTGGTGTATTGCTCAAGCGTCTGCGGCGCGCCGTCGTCGAAGGTCACCTG
>CAITEM010000298.1 GCA_903891395.1 uncultured Hyphomicrobiales bacterium
GAACCAGTGGTGGGTGGCCAACCTCAATCCGCCGTCGCTCAAGGCGATGATCCCGTGGGAAGGCGCCGCCGACCTCTATCGCGACGCGCTGTATCACGGCGGCCTGCTCAGCGTGTTCATGACCAACTGGTTCACGGCGCACCTGATGCATCATTCGATCGGCCGCGCCTCGCGCGAAGCGCCGGATCGCTGGAAGACCGACACGTTCTGGCGCTGGCTGCACGACAGTCTCGACAGCGGGGCGCTGCGCGGCTCCCAGGCGCAGTGGGACAAGATCAAGGTGCCGATGTTCACCGCAGGCAACTGGACCGGCTTCGGTCTGCATCTGCGCGGCAATACCGAAGCCTTCATGCGCTCGACATCGCCAGACAAGAAGATGCGCATTCACTACGGCAGCCACGTCCACGCCTTCTACACGGACGAAGGCCGTGCCGATCAGCTTCGCTTCTTCGAATACTGGCTCAAGGGCGTAAAGAACGGCGTCATGGACGAGCCGCCAGTCAAGCTCGCGATCCGTAAAGGCGCCGACGAAGTCGAATGGCGTTTCGAAAACGAATGGCCGATCGCGCGCACGCAATGGACCAAATACCATTTCGACCTCTCGACGTCACCGCCGCAGGGCCAGCCGCAGACCGGCACGCTTGTGAAGGAAAAGCCCGCTGCGGAGAGCTCCTGCACCTATCCGTGCGTTAGCTTCGGCACGATGGGTTCGACGTCGGCAGCCTCGTCACAGGTGATGGGCGGCGGCGGCATCAAGCCGGGCATGGGGATTGCGTTGCAGACGCCGCCTATGACCGAAGACGTCGAGGTCACCGGTCCGCTGATGGCGAGCTTCTGGGTTTCAAGCGACAATGAAGACATGGACCTGTTCCTGACGCTGCGTCACTTCGGCGCCGACGGAAAGGAAATCCTTGAAACCGGTCAGCAGGGCGCGCCGGTCCCGGTCGCCAAAGGCTGGCTGCGCGTGTCGCATCGCGATCTCGATCCAGAACTGACGCTGCCCTATCGGCCGTACCACAAGCATCAGCGCCGGCTTTATCTCAAGCCCGGCGAGATCGTGAAGGTTGAAGTCGAGATCTGGCCGACCAGCATGACCTTCAAAAAGGGTCACCGCATCCAGCTCGACGTTCAGCCACGCGACGGTTTCGGCAGCGCCGGTTATCTGCATTACCACGCCGACTACAACACCGGTAACAACACGATCTACGCCGGCGGCAAGTACGAGTCGTATCTGCTGCTGCCGGTGATTCCGGCAAAGTAAGGAGGCCACCATGCGCGCACTCATCATCGCGGCGACGCTGGCGATGTTCGCGGTTCCTGCCATCGCGCAGGACTTCACCGCCGAGCAGCGCGCCGCCTGCAAAGGCGACTACGAGACCTTCTGCAAGGGTGTCACGCCCGGCGGCGGGCGTATCCTGGCTTGTCTCAACAAGGAGTACGCCCGGCTGTCGGGGGCCTGCAAGAAAGCGATCGACGCGCAGAAGAAATAATGGCCGCGGCCGCGACGGCAGACATCGCTAGACGCTGATGTAGCGTCCCGGCCGCGCTTGATGGCCGGCCTGCTGCATGGAGTAAAAATATCGCGGCGGTTCGTAGTGTTCCTCGGCGGTCGCCGGATTGAGGAAACAATCACCGGCCGCGTCGTCACGCACAAAAAAGGCGTTAGCGCCGGCGTAGTTGCAGCCGACGACGCGATAGCCTCTGTCGCGACCGAGCCGCACCAGCGCCTCGAGGCTGGCACCGAAGTAGTTGGTGCCGTCCCATGCCGCCGTCGGATCGTATGGCACGACGAGAGACATCGGCGGCCGCAGCGTCGCATTGTATTCGATGACGACGACGCGCGGATTCACCGCCGTGATGGCCTTCCAGACCCAGTAGTCGTTGTAGTCGATATCGATGCTAAGGAGATCGATCTCCCCGGTCACGCCGGCCTGCTCGAACAGCGCGTCGATGTTCTCGGCGGTGACCAGATTCTGGCTGAGCTTGAGCTTGCAGTCGGCGAGGAACGGTCCGAACTGCTTGTGGATCTCGGCCGCGTGGACGCTCGAGGCTTCGATCCACAATCCGCTCCAGCCCTCGACCAAAAGCTTGACCGAGTTGCATTCGACGCCACTCTCGACGCCGAATTCAATGAAATTGCGGCCGGTCGTACCGATGCGCCTGAAAATCTCCTGGATGATGCCGTCCTCGTCCGACTGCGAATAGACCTTGAATCCGTGTCGGACGAGACGCTTGGGATCGGCGTAACGCAGGGTCGCAAGCTCCTGCGCGCGGTAACGCTCGATATCCATCCCGCGCCAGAACGCCGCCCGGGTGTAGTTGAGGTGCGTCAACTGAGTCAGCAGTTGCAGCGCGTTCGGATCGACCATGGGAAGTTCGCGAGATTTGGACTGGACGGCGGGGGTGGCTGATTCGGTTGAACCATCATAACCGCAAGTCCGCCGCCTCTCCCGCCCTTTCGCTCTGCCGCCGCCCCCCCTATGTTCGCGCCATGGATCACAGCAGCTATCCCGACAGCTACATTCGCGGCATTCTCAACACCGTAAAGACCATCGCGATGGTCGGAATCTCGCCGAAAGACAACCGGCCGAGCTATTTCGCGTTCAAATACCTGCTCGAGCGCGGCTACACCATGATCCCGGTGAATCCGGGACAGGCCGGCAAGGAAATTCTGGGACGCAAGGTCTACGCCAAACTGACCGACATTCCTGAGCCGGTCGACATGGTCGATATTTTCCGTGCCTCGCAATTCGTCATGCCCGTGGTGCAGGAAGCGCTGACGCTCACGCCGAAACCGCAAGTGATCTGGATGCAGCTTTCGATTCGCAACGACGAGGCGGCGGCGCTCGCCGAAGCCGCCGGCATCAAGGTGGTCATGGACCGGTGCCCTAAGATCGAATACGGGCGGCTGTCGTCGGAGATTTCCTGGATGGGGATCAACTCGCGTACACTATCCTCGAAGCGGGCGCAGAACTACGGCGGCGGTTTTCAGCGCATGGGGCTCGGCAAACCGAAGCCTTGAGAGAATAGCGGCTGAAAGGTTGCAGTCCCGAGAACGATCTTCTCTGGTGCGCGTATCGTTCGATCGAATGATTTCCTTTCGATCCCCCGACGCTATGTCGCCTTGACGAAGCGCCCGCAGCACTCCTTTAATCCCCTCCTTTTTGCCGAAAGCCGCGCTACAATGCGCGGATCATCATCAGGACGAAACCCATGGCCGACGCCGAACGCATTCCGGGATTCAACACGCTGTCGATCCACGCCGGCGCCAAGCCCGATCCAACCACAGGCGCACGCGCGACGCCGATTTACCAGACGACGTCCTTCGTCTTCGACGACGTCGATCACGCGGCCTCGCTGTTCGGATTGCAGGCTTTCGGCAACATCTATACCCGCATCGGCAACCCGACCAACGCCGTGCTGGAAGAGCGCGTCGCAGCTCTCGAAGGCGGGACCGCAGGCCTGGCCGTCGCCTCGGGCCACGCCGCGCAAGTCATCGTCATGCAGACGCTGCTGATGCCGGGCGACGAATTTGTCGCCTCGAAGAAGCTCTACGGCGGCTCGATCAACCAGTTCAACCACGCCTTCAAGAGCTTTGGCTGGAACGTGGTCTGGGCCGATCCGGACGATATTTCCTCGTTCGAGAAAGCCATAACGCCGAAGACCAAGGCGATCTTCATCGAGTCGATCGCCAACCCGGGCGGCGTCATCACCGACATCGAGGCCGTCGCCACTGTCGCGCGCAAGGCTGGCGTGCC
>CAITEM010000299.1 GCA_903891395.1 uncultured Hyphomicrobiales bacterium
CCGCAGTTCAAGCGCGTGGAGTTTGAAGCCGTCAACAAATTATCCCGGCACCCGTTTCCGGTTATGCAATCGCACCATATGCTGGTCGCCAAAGCCGGATTGACGCGCGAGCGTCCCGAGGCGGTGCGTGAAATATGGCGCATGCTGCTGGAATCGCGGGCGTTGGCCCTCGGCGCGGACAATCCTCAATTCGCCTATGGGCTCGATGCCAATCGCGGACACCTGGACCTTGTGATAGACGCCTGTTTCAAATTGAACATGATCGACAAGCGGCCGTCGGTTGAGGAACTCTTTGACGCGATGACTGCGGTATTGCCTGCGTCGGCTTAGCGTTTGCCCGGCGCGATCGCGCCCAGACCGCGCGAGATTTGGTTGGCCGCATCGATCACGAGCGGCGCGAGCCGCGCGGCTGCTTTTTTGTCCAGGCGTTCGGCGGGAATGGACAGATTGAGGGCGGCGATGACGTTGCCGTCGGCGTTGCGGATCGGCGCCGCGATACCGCGAACGGATTCGACCCATTCGCCCCAGTTGACGGCATAGCCCGCTTTTTGAATCTCGGCCAATTGCTCACGCAGCTTGGCGGCGGTCAAGATCGTGCGGCCGGTATGCCGTTTCATGTGTGCCGTGGCGTTGGCGACAACAGCCGGGGCTTGAAAGGCGAGCATGGCCTTGCCGGCGGCGACACAGTAGGCCGGGCGGCGGCGCCCGATATCAGTGTTGGTGCGCACTTCATGGGTGCCATCGACCTTGTAGACATACATGACGTCGCCATTCTCATAAACGCCGATGGTCGATGTCTCGCGGGTCTTGGCGGAGATGTCCTGCATCGGGCCGCGGGCGGCGCTGATCAGGTCGGCGCGCGACAGCGCGCGCGAGCCAAGCTCGAGAAGCTTGAACGTCAACCGGTAGGGCCCGCGCGGCTGCGGCTGCTCGACATAGTTCTGTTTGAGCAGCGTCCGCAGGAATTTATGAGCGTGGCTCTTGATGAGCTTGCCGCGCGCCGCGATCTCGGTGAGGCCCAAAGGCTTTTCCGCCGCCGCCAGAACTTCCAGCACGCGCAGTCCCTTGGCGAAGCTGTCGTCCATCATCTGAAGCCCGAAACCGCTCGCGAATGGCGGCATGACTTCAATAGGGGGACGGTGCGGGCCGTTCAAGAGCCCTTCTAGACCGCCTTGAGGCCGAGCAACTTGGCGGCGTTTTCGCCGAGGATGGCCCGCTTCTCGCTGTCGCTAAGCGTCGTGGTGGCGAAGATGTGGTCCACCGGATGCTGCTCCCATGGAAACGGATTGTCGGAGCCGAGCATGATCTGGCTGGTACCGACCTGCGCCGCCAGATGCCGCAAGGCCTCGGGCGTGAAGACGAGAGCGTCGAAGTAGAGTTGTTTGAGATACTCGGTCGGCTTTTTCTTCAGCACGATCTCGGGATCGCAGCCCGCCGGCGACACGAAACAGGCGTGATCCGACCGAGGCGCGTAGGACGGCAAATAACCGCCGCCATGCGCGGCGATAATCTTGAGCCTGGGATAGCGATCGAGTGTGCCCTCGAAGATCAGGTGCTGAAGCGCGATGGTGGTGTCCAGCGGATTGCCGATGGTGTTCGCCAGCCAGCCGTTGCCTTTATAGCGGCCCGCAAGTTGCGGCTGCGTGGCGGGATGAATAAACAGCACCGCGCCGAGTTCTTCCGCCTTGGCCCAGACCGGATTGAACTTGGGGTCGGAAAAATCGACGCCATCGACCGTACCGCCGATGGCCGCGCCACGAAGGCCTTGCTTCTTCATCGCCGTTTCAAGTTGCGCGACGGCGAGGTCGGGAAATTGCAGCGCCAGGGAGGCGAAAGCGGCAAAGCGGTCGGGCTTCGAGCCGCACAGCTCCGCCAGCTTCTCGTTGTTGGTCTTGACGATCGCCGCCGCGGTGTCGCGGTCTTTACGGTACCAGAACGGGTTGATGCTGAGAACCTCCATGTCGATGGCCATGTCGTCCATGCTGCGGAGGCGCTTTTCGATCTCGATGAACTGGTCCGGAACGCCCTTGACGTTCTGCAGTACGCCCTTGGCTTCATCGCCC
>CAITEM010000300.1 GCA_903891395.1 uncultured Hyphomicrobiales bacterium
ACGTCGTCGACAAGATCAAGAAGGGTTCGGCCGGCAATAACGGCGCGGTCGTCGATCCCGACAAGATCGTGAAGATGACGGTCGCCGCCGACGCCAAGTAATTTTCAATTTCGAACGCAGAAAGAAACCACACATGGCTAAACCGGAAGACACGCTCACCCTCGAGACCACCCAAGGCAACGTGGTCATCGCCATGCGGCCCGACCTCGCGCCCGGCCACGTCGCGCGCATCAAGGAACTGGTGAAGGAAGGCTTCTACGACGGCATCGTGTTCCACCGCGTCATCGACGGCTTCATGGCGCAGACCGGCTGCCCGCAGGGCACCGGCACCGGCGGTTCGGGCAAGAAGCTCAAGGCCGAATTCAACAAGGAGCCGCATGTGCGCGGCACCGTGTCGATGGCGCGCGCCGCCAGCCCGGATTCGGGCGACAGCCAGTTCTTCATCTGCTTCGACGACGCCAGCTTCCTCAACGGCCAGTACACCGCCTGGGGCAACGTCATCGAAGGCATGGACAACGTCGACAAGATCAAGCGCGGCGAGCCGGTCTCCAACCCGGACAAGATCGTCAAGGCGACGATGGGGGCGTAGGCTTCTGTCATTCCGGGGCGCGGCCCTAAGGCCGCGAACCCGGAAACCAGGGGGCTAACACCGGACGAGCGGTCCTGGATTCCGGGTTCGCGCTCCGCGCGCCCCGGAATGACGCGATATGCAAACCTCTCTCTTCGACTTCGACCTGCCGGCCGACCGCATCGCCCTGCGGCCGGCCGTTCCGCGTGACGCGGCGCGGCTGCTGGTGGTGAGGCCGGGGCAGGCAGCGGGAGAGCACACCCTTCACACGGGCGGGGTCATAGGCTGGGAAGACCGGGGCATCGCCGACCTGCCGGACCTGCTGCGGGCCGGCGACTGCCTGGTGGTCAACGACAGCAAGGTGATCGCGGCACGGCTCAAGGGCCGCCGTATCGGGCGAGGCGAGAACGAACCCGGCATTGAGGCCACGCTGCACAAGCGCCTCGACGGCTCGACCTGGCGGGCCTTCATCCTGGGGGCCAAAAAAGTCCAGGTCGGCGATATGCTCCGGTTTGGCTCCGAAGGCCGGGTCTGTTTCCTCGATCAGCTTGATGCTCAAGTTTCACACAAAGATGAAGGCGGCGAGGTAACCCTTTCATTTTCCTATCATGGTCCGGTGCTGGATCAGGCCATTGCCGAGCGCGGCGCGATGCCGCTGCCGCCCTATATTGCCTCCAAACGGGCGACCGACGAGCAGGACAAGTCCGACTACCAGACCGTCTTCGCCGAGCCAGAAGGCTCGGTGGCCGCCCCGACCGCCGGGCTGCACTTCACGCCGAACCTGTTGGCGCGTCTCGCGGCCAAGGGCGTCGCCCTGCACAAGGTCACGCTGCACGTCGGCGCGGGCACGTTCCTGCCGGTGAAAGCCGACGACACCGCCGGCCACAAGATGCACGCCGAATTCGGAATTCTGACCGCGGACACCGCGGCAGCCCTTAACACCGCACGGGCCAAAGGCGGCCGCATCGTCGCCGTCGGATCGACCGCATTGCGGACACTGGAGACGGCGGCCGGCGACGACGGCCAGTTGCAGGCCTTTGCCGGCGACACCGCCATTTTCATCACGCCGGGCTACCGCTTCAAGGCGGTCGATTTGATGCTGACCAACTTCCACCTGCCGCGCTCGACGCTGTTCATGCTGGTGTCGGCCTTCAGCGGCCTGGAGACGATGCAGCGCGCCTATGCGCACGCGATCCACAGCGGCTACCGGTTCTATTCATATGGCGACGCCTGCCTGCTGTTCCCGGAGGCGCCGCGGGTATAGCCTTGCCTCCGTATAAGGCTCGACCGGAATAATCCGGCGGGCATTCCCTGGGGAGGGATCCACATGTCGTCGATCACCGAACAAAGCCGTCGCAAGTTTTTGCAGTTCATGGCGGCGTCGCCGCTGTTTGCATCCACCGCACTCGCCGGCGAGGTGCCGGCGGTGCCGCTCAAGCCCACCGACCCCGTCCTCTGGGCGCCGTTGCAGACCGACAAACTGATCAAGTTGCCGAAGGACGCCATCAACGTTTTCGATTTCGAGGCGCCGTGCCGCGTGAACGTGCCGCCGTCGCATTTCGGCTACATGGCCTCCGGTATCGACGACGAAGCGACGCTGCGCGCCAACCGCGAGGGCTTCCAGAAATTCCAGTTGCGGCCGCGCCGCCTGGTCGACGTCAGCAAAGTCGACATGAGCGTCGATATCCTCGGCGTGAAGTATCCGACTCCGATCGTGCTGTCGCCGGTCGGCAGCCACCGCATGTTTCACGAGGACGGCGAGATCGCGACCGCCAAGGCGGCGAGGGCCGGCAACCACATGCAGATCCTGTCGACCGCGACCACCACGGCGGTCGAAGAGGTCAACGAAGCGCGCGGCCAGGCGGTCTGGTACCAGCTCTATGCCTCGAACAGTTGGGACGTGGCCAAGGCGCTGGTGGCGCGCGCCGAAAAGGCCGGCTGTCCGACGGTCGCGCTGACGGTGGATCGCTCCGGCGGCCGTAATCAGGAAACGCTGTTCCGGCTGATGAAGACCGACACCCGCGATTGCAACGCCTGTCACGACCGCTCGAGCCTGAATGCGAACCAGGCGCGGCACTCGATGTATCAGGGCATCGACCTCAACGGCCTGAAGAACACGCAATCGTCGAACCTGAATTGGGAATTCGTCAAACGCCTGCGTGACAGCACCAAGATGAAGGTCGTGCTCAAGGGCATCCTGGCCTACGAGGATGCCGCGCTTGCCGCAGATGCCGGTGTTGACGGCATTATCGTCTCCAACCACGGCGGCCGCAGCGAAGACAGCGGCCGTTCGACCATCGACGCGCTCCCGGAAATCGTCGAAGCGGTCAAAGGCCGCATCCCGATTCTGATCGACAGCGGTTTCCGCCGCGGCACCGATGTCGTCAAGGCCCTGTGCCTGGGCGCGACCGCGGTCTGCGTCGGACGGCCCTATATCTGGGGTCTCGGTGCCTTCGGCCAACCCGGCGTCGAGCGCGTGCTTGAACTGCTGCGCGAGGAGTTGTACGGGGCCATGCAGCAGGTCGGCGCGCCGACCATCAAGCATCTGGTGCCCGCGATGGTGCGGCGGGCGTAGGCGCCTCCCGTCATTCCGGGATGGCGCGCAAGCGCCAGACCCGGAATCCAGATACATGCCGGGATGTCT
>CAITEM010000301.1 GCA_903891395.1 uncultured Hyphomicrobiales bacterium
TGCGCACGCATTGCCAGACCTCGGGCTGGTCGCTGGCCGCGCAGGACGTCTTCAACAACGTCTCGCGCACCATGATCGAGGCGATGGCGGCGACGCAGGGCCAGACCCAGTCGCTGCACACCAACGCACTCGACGAGGCGCTGGCGCTGCCGACCGATTTCTCCGCGCGCATCGCCCGCAACACGCAAATTGTTCTGCAGCAGGAAGCCGGCGCCACCCGTATCGTCGATCCCTGGGGCGGTTCGTATTACGTCGAAAAGCTGACTTACGAACTGGCGCGCAAGGCGTGGGGCCACATCGAGGAAATCGAAGCGCTCGGCGGCATGACCAAGGCGATCGAGGCCGGCATTCCGAAGCTGCGTATCGAGGAAGCCTCCGCCAAGACGCAGGCGCGCATCGACGCCGGCGTGCAATCGGTGATCGGCGTCAACAAATACCAGCCGACCGACGAAGCGCCCATCGACGTACTCAAGGTCGACAACACCGCCGTGCGCAACATGCAGCTCGACAAACTCAAGCGGCTGCGTGCCGAACGCGATCCGAACGCGTTGCAGGAGGCACTCGACGCGCTGACGCGGGCCGCGACCGGCAACGGCAACCTGCTCGAACTCGCCATCGACGCCGCCCGCGCCAAGGCGACGGTGGGCGAGATTTCCAACGCGCTGGAAAAGGTCTATGGCCGCCACCGCGCCGAAATCAAAGCCATCACCGGTGTCTACAAGCGGGAGGTCGGCATGACCAAAGCCGTCGAACGCGTGCGCGTGGCCGTCGAGGCTTTCGAGGCCGCCGAAGGCCGCCGCCCTCGCCTGCTGGTCGCCAAGATCGGTCAGGACGGCCACGATCGCGGCCAGAAGGTGATCGCCTCGGCCTTCGCGGATCTCGGCTTCGACGTCGATATTGGGCCGCTTTTCGCAACGCCGCAGGAAGCGGCGCGGCAGGCGGTCGAGAACGACGTACACATTCTCGGCGTGTCGTCGCTCGCCGCTGCGCATCTGACGCTGGTGCCCGAACTCAAGAAGGAACTGGCGGCGCAAGGCCGCGACGACATCATGATCGTGGTCGGCGGCGTCGTGCCGCCGCAGGATTACGAAGCGCTGATGAAGGGTGGCTGCGAGGCCATCTTCCCGCCCGGCACCGTGATCTCGGAGGCGGCCGAGAAACTGCTCAAGACGCTGCACCACCGGCTCGGCCACGACCAGCAGGCCGCGGAGTGAGAACGTCTTATTACGTCCGTGCCGGCGCCTTCTTGATTGCCGTAGCGATTCCGGCGCTGGCGAGCGCCGCCGACGAGAAGCCCGCCTTCGCGGTCAAGACCCGTTCGATCGAGGCTACCGTCATCATCGCCGACGATTTGCGCACCTTTCCCGGCCTGTTCGAAGACCTCCTCCCCGAAGGCCGCCGCGAAGTGGCAAAATGGCAGCGCACGGCGGACACCGACCGCAAGAATACGCCGGACAATTTCAAGGATGGCCGGCGCTACACATTCGACCGCTCTTACACGCAACGCTCCGCGACGGGGCGTTATGTCAGCGTGTTGCGCAGCGACTATTTCGAAATGGGCGGCGCTCATCCGAATTCGACGGTCAACACCATCCTCTGGGATGCCGAGGCGAAGAAGCGCGTCAGCATCCGCCCGCTGTTCACCGAAACCGCGGATGGCGGCCCCACCTTGAGCCGGATGGTCAAGAACATCCGCGCGGCGCTCGCCGTCGTCAAACGCAAGAACGACGTCCCGGTCGACAATCCGGACACCGACGAAGCCTTGGGCGCGGTCGAGCCCAAGTTGCTCGGCATTGGCGCGGTGGCGTTGGCGCCGTCGACCGACACTGCCAAGAGCTCGGGACTGATCTTCTATTACCCGCCATATGCCGTCGGCAGTTACGTCGAAGGCGCCTACCAGGCGTTCATTCCCTGGACCTTGTTCAAGGACGATCTGTCGCCGGCAGGCGTCGCGTTGTTCAGCGGCGAGCGGCCGAAGGGCGACGAGGATAAAGATTGACCGCCGCCTTTTCCGCCATCGTAACCTGAAGTCATGAACTCACCCCTGCCCGACGTTGCCGCCGCCGTCCTCGCCGCAGCCATCCGTGCCGGCGACCGCGCGGCGCTGGCGCGCGCCATCACGCTGATCGAAAGCAAGCGCGCCGACCACCGCAAGACCGCGCATCTCCTCGTGCAGGATCTGCTGCCGCGAACGGGCAAGGCGGTGCGTCTCGGCATCACCGGCGCACCGGGCGCGGGCAAGTCAACGACCATCGACGCGCTGGGCACGTATCTCACCGCGCAGGGTCACAAAGTCGCGGTGCTGGCGGTCGACCCGTCGTCGAGCCGCACCGGCGGTTCGATCCTCGGCGACAAGACGCGCATGGCGCAGCTTGCCATCGATCCCAACGCCTTCATCCGGCCGTCGCCGTCGTCCGGCACGCTCGGCGGCGTCGCGGCGAAAACGCGCGAAACCATGCTGCTGTGCGAGGCCGCCGGCTACGACGTGCTGATCGTCGAGACCGTCGGCGTCGGCCAATCCGAAACCACCGTCGCGGACATGACGGACTTCTTTTTGGTGCTGATGGTCGCCGGCGCGGGCGACGAGTTGCAGGGCATCAAGAAGGGCATCGTCGAGCTCGCCGACATGATCGCGGTCAACAAAGCCGACGGCGACAATATCGGCCGCGCCAACATGGCGGCGGCGGATTACCGCAGCGCGCTGCATATCCTGGCGCCGCGCTCGCCGACCTGGACGGTGCCGGTGACGACCTACTCGGCGCTGACCGGCAAGGGCATTGCCGATCTGTGGGCGCAGGTGCTCGACCACAAAGAAAAGATGGGCGGCTCGGGCGAACTCGCCGAACTTCGGCGCGCGCAGCAGGTCAAATGGATGTGGACCATGCTGGAGGAGCGGCTGACGGCGCGGCTGCGCGGTGACCCCGCCATTCGCGCCAAGGTGCGGCAGGCGGAAGCCGCGGTGGCCGCCGGCCAATTGGCGCCGACGATGGCCGTGGAAGACATCGCGCAGTTGTTGGGGGTGTGATGACTACCATCCTCATCACCGGATTCGGGCCCTTCCCGGGCGCGCCGTTCAACCCGACCGGACCGCTGGTGAAACGGCTGGCGAAGACGCGTGTGCCGCGCACCAAAATCGTCACGCATATTTTCGAAACCAGCTACGCAGCGGTCGACCGCGATCTGCCGAAGCTGCTGAAGCGCCACAGACCCGATGCGGTTCTGATGTTCGGGCTGGCGGCGCGCGCCCGCATCATCCGTATCGAGACGCGCGCCCAGAATGCACTGGCGGTGCTGCCCGATGCGGCGGGAAAGACGCCACGACGCCGCGCCATCGCCGCCGGACGCCCCGCCGCGCTGCCGATGGCACTGCCGGCGCAGAAGCTGCTGCTCGCCGTCCGCAAGGCCGGCGTACGCGCACGGCTGTCGCGCGATGCCGGACGCTATCTCTGCAATTATCTGTGCTGGCACGCCACAGAAGCGGCCACCGCCAAAGCGGGTCCCCGCCTCGCCGCCTTCGTACACGTACCCCTAGTGGCTGAAAAACCGTCCAGGAATGGGAAAAAGCTTACCCTTGATGACCTCACCCGCGCCGGCAGCGCCGCCCTGCGGGCTGTTGCGGCTGTCTGCCACGGTTAAGCCGGAAAGCGTCCCTATCTCAAGACCATGCCTTCCCGCCGTTTCAGCCGCCGCAGTACCGTCATGCTTATCCTCTTCCTCGTATTCCTCGTTCCTTTGCTCGCCCGCGCCGCGCTCTATGCCGCCGGCAACGGCCCACGCAGCTATCGCGATGCCGACTGGTCCAGCACCGGCGTGTTGCCGCCAGCGCGCGCTTTCGAGCCCGCCCGCGTCGTGATTTTCACCGGCACCACTGGCGCCTGGAAGGGCGTGTTCTCGGTCCACAGTTGGGTCGTGCTCAAGCGCGCCGGCGCCAGGGACTGGACGCGCTACGACGTCGTCGGCTGGGGCACACCGGTGCGGACCAATGGCTGGCCGGCCGACGGCCGCTGGTACGGCAACATGCCGGTTGCCATCGCGGATGTGTCAGGTCCCGAGGCCGAAAAAATGATCCCGAAGATCGAGACGGCGGTGCGCGATTACACCTATAGCCGCGCCGGCGACTACAAGATTTGGCCGGGACCGAACAGCAACAGCTTCGTTGCCACCGTGTTGCGCGCGGTTCCAGAACTGGACGTGATGCTGCCGCCAAACGCGGTCGGCCGCGACTTTCGCCCCGGCTTCTATGCCGGGCTGACCGACAGCCGCACTGGTGTCGAAGTGAATGTCTACGGCTATGCCGGCATCAAGCTCGCTTGGGCCGAAGGTATCGAAGTCAACTTGCTCGGGCTGGTCGCCGGGCTCGATTTGCGCCACCCCGCGCTCAAGCTGCCGGGCTTCGGGCGTATCGGTGTCGATGCACCGATCGACATCGCGCTGGCGAAGTAGCGGCGTTACTGCAGACGGATCACAACGAGCCCGAGACGATCAGCTTTGCCGCGGTATTCCAACTGGCGTGGCTCAGGGCGCCGATCAGAACGGCAAGGAAGACGAAGCTTTCCAAAGTGCTCGCTTATGCCCCGGCGGCGGCCGGCGCCCACAACTTCGGGCCAGCACGGGCATATTGCACCGGCCGGGCGACGTCCGCGCCGAGCGCCTTGGCGGCGTGCCAGCCCCAGTGCGGGTCGTCGAGGAAGCAGCGCGCCATCGCCACCATGTCGGCCTCGCCCTTGGCGACGATCTGTTCGGCGTGATCGGCCTTGACGATAAGACCGACCGCGCGCGTCGGAATGCCGGCTTCCTTCTTCACCTTGGCCGCGATGGCGACGTTGTAGCCAGGCTCGGTCGGATTGTGGATGCCGCCTGCGACACCGCCGGACGACACGCAGATGAAGTCGATGCCTTCGGCCTTGAGCAGCTTCGCGATAGCGACGGCGTCATCGGGCGTCAGGCCGCCCTCCTTCCAGTCACTGCCGGTGATGCGCGCGCCAAGCGCGACGTGCTTCGGCACCACCGCGCGCACTGCGCGCGCGACCGACAGCGGAAACTTCATGCGGTTCTCGAACGAGCCGCCGTACTGGTCGCTGCGCTTGTTGGACAGCGGCGACATGAAACCGTGCATCAGATAGCCGTGCGCCATATGCAGTTCGACTTCCTCAAAGCCGATACGCACCGCGCGCTGGAACGACGCCACGAAAGCATCGCGCACACGGTTCATGTCGGCTTCGGTGGCCTCGCGCGGCGTGTGCCAGCCGTCGCCGAACGGGATCGGCGACGCCGCGATCGTCTCCCACGGGTCCTGGCCGGTTTTCAGCGAACCGCCGCCTTCCCATGGCTTCTGCGCCGAAGCCTTGCGGCCGGCATGCGCGATCTGGATGCCGAATTTGGCGGTGCCGGCGCGGCGGCATTGCGAGATCACGCGGGCCAAAGCCGCTTCGTTGTCGTCGGAATAGAGCCCCATGCAGCCGTGTGTGATGCGCGCCGAGCGCTCGACATGGGTCGCTTCGACCACGACCAGGGCGGCGCCGGAATTGGCCAGCATACCGAGATGCATCAGGTGCCAGTCATTGGCGCAGCCGTCGTCGGCCGAGTACTGGCACATCGGCGACACCACGATACGGTTGGCAAGCTCAAGACCCGCCAGTTTGTAAGGCGAAAACAGCGCACTGCTCATCGGAACGCACTCTCGGTGGGAACCCGGGCGGAACGCCTCAGGGCTGCTGGATGGACTTCAGATAGGCGATGATGGCACCGACTTCATCGGCTTCAAACTTGAATTCCGGCATATCGGGGTGGCCGGACATGATGCCTTCGCCCAGGGCCTCCTCCAGGGAGTCGATCGGGTAGCGCTGGCCCAGCGTCCGGAACGGCGGGGCGTCCGGGCGCGGGCTGTTGCCGGCCTTGCCGGTGGCGTGGCAGCGGCCGCAATCGCGGACCAGCAGCGTCTCGCCCTGCTTGATGTCTTGGGCGCTGGAGGGCGCCACGCCCGCCAGCAGGACCAGCACGGCCAAATGGCCGGACTTTGCCGTCATGCCGCCGGGCGCATTCTGTCGTCGCGCGATTTCATCTGTTCGGTCAGAATCTGGTCGGACAGCGCGCGGTCGGCCAGATTGGCCCAGACCTTGGCGGCCTTGACGACATCGCGCATACGCTCGGCGAAATCCTCCGGCGTGTAATAGTGTTTCCACCGTCCCGAGCGATACAGCTCAGTGAAGTAGGCAAGCCGGCGATCAGCGAGATCGCGCCATTTCTGAGAGATCTGGTCGAGGCGGAATCCGCCTTGCACGGCTGGCATAGAAGGTCCGAGGCGAGAGCCGAATCGTCAAACGCCCGATTCGCTATGAATCGGTGACGACCGGCGGTTGCGCAAATGACGCCTACGCACAGTGTGGATAACTTGGATGGTGTAAGCTGATTCGCCAACGATTCAAAGAGTCTAGATACCACTAGAGGCGAATGCGTAATTTATTGGCGAGTTCGCCGATAATACCGCGCCGGAACAACAACACGCAGGCGACGAAAATCACGCCCTGAATCACCAGCACCCACTCGCCCAGCGCCGCCAGTTTGTACTGCATGATCAGGATCACGAACGAGCCGACGATGGGCCCGAAAATGGTGCCCAGCCCGCCAACCAAAGTCATCAGCACGACCTCGCCCGACATCGGCCAGTTGACGTCGGTCAGCGAGGCCAGTTGCAGCACGATGGCCTTTGTGGAACCGGCCAGGCCCGCCAGTGTCGCCGACAGGACAAAGGCAACCAGTTTGTAGCGGTCAGTCTTATAGCCGAGCGAAATCGCGCGCTGCTCGTTCTCGCGGATCGCTTTCAACACTTCGCCGAACGGCGAATGGATGATGCGGTAGATGAACAGAAAGCCGGCGAGAAAGATCACCAGCACGACGACGTACATCGCCATGTCGTTTTTCAGGTCGATCAGGCCGAACAGATGACCGCGCGGCACCGCCTGGATGCCATCCTCTCCGCCGGTGAACTTCGCCTGCAACGCGAAGAAGAACA